>DASYGU010000007.1:0-11749 GCA_035999355.1 Candidatus Limnocylindria bacterium
CATCCCGTCCAGCAGGCTGAACTCCGAGTGCACGTGGAGGTGCACGAACGAGTCGCCAGTTCCCGCGGGTGGCATCCTACCGATACTAGTCGGCCCCGCCGCCCGTGGTTCGGGGATGCCGCGCCGGTCAGGTCACACCAGGGGAATCCAACTTGACAAGATCCCTCATACAACCGTATGGTTGTACTAATGCAGATCGTTCCTCCAGACTTCGACCGCATGTTCGGCGCCCTGGGCGATGCCACGCGTCGGGACATCGTGCGTCGCGCAATCGACGGTGAGGAGGGCGTCGCCGAGCTGGCCACCCACTACCCCATGAGCTTCGCGGCCGTCCAGAAGCACGTCGCGATCCTCGAGCGGGCGGGCCTGGTCACCAAGGAACGCTTCGGACGACGGAAGGTCGTCCGCGCCAACCTCGACGGGCTGCTCATGGCGCGGCGACTGCTGGACCGATACGAGGAGCTGTGGCTCGGGCGGATCGACCGCATGACCGAGCTCGTCACCGAGAACCCAAAGGAGACCAACCGATGACCGTTACGTCCGTCCGCAAGGACCTCGAAGCCCTGACCCTGACCCTTGATGCCGAGTTCGATGCCTCGGCCCAGAGGGTCTGGCAGCTGTGGTCCGATCCCCGCCAGCTCGAGCGCTGGTGGGGTCCGCCGACCTATCCGGCCACCTTCACCAAGCATGACCTCGCGCCCGGCAGTCACGTCGAATACCACATGACCGGGCCCAGCGGCGACCAGCCGCGCGGCTACTGGGACATCGTCGAGGTCGCGCCTCCGCATCGGCTGGTCTTCCTCGACGGCTTTGCCAACGAGGACGGGACGCCGAACGCCGATATGCCGGTGAACACGGCGCTGGTGACCATCCAGGAGATCGGCAACGGCCGCACGCGGATGTCGATCGAGAGCCGCTACCCGAGCACCGCCGCGATGGAGCAGAACCTGGCCATGGGGATGGAGCAGGGCCTGACCGAGGCGGTTGGTCAGATCGACGCCATCCTGGCCGAGAGCGCTGTCCCGCAAGCCTGACTGGAACCACGAGGAATACACGCATGACCGCAACGACGATCGAGCCGACCACTAGGACCCTGCCGGCGCTGGGTGCCGTCATCACCTACGACATCCGGCCCAACGCCGAGACCACCGAGCCCATCCTCTTCCTAATCGGGTCACCGATGGGCGCGGGGGGGTTTGGCACGCTGGCGGGCAACTTCACCGATCGGACGGTCGTGACCTACGACCCGCGTGGGTCGGAACGGAGTGTCAAGGACGACCCCACGACCGAGTCCACGCCCGACCAGCACGGGGACGACCTCCATCGGGTGATCGAAGCGCTGGGTGCCGGACCGGTCGACCTCTTCGCGAGCAGTGGTGGGGCGGTCAACGCCCTGGCGCTCGTGGCCGCGCATCCCGAGAATGTTCGGCTGCTCGTCGCCCATGAGCCCCCGGCCGCCCAGGTGCTGCCCGATCGCGAGGCGGCGCTGGCCACGACCCGCGCCATCCACGAGACCTACCAGAAGGGTGGCTGGGGCGCCGGGATGGCGCATTTCATCGCCGTGGTGGGTCACAAGGGTCCCTTCCCGGATGGCTATGCCGACCAGCCCGGGCCTGACCCGGCGACGTTCGGGATGCCCACCGAGGACAGCGGCGACCGGACCGATGTGATGCTGGGTCAGAACATCATCACCTGCACCCACTACCAGCCCGACTTCGATGCGCTGCGAGCCGCGTCGACCCGGATCGTGATCGCGGCCGGGATCGGCTCGGAGGGCGAGATGGCCAATCGGGCGGCCCATGCCGTCGCCGAGCGGCTGGGAACCGAGCTGGTCGACTTCCCCAGCGACCACGGCGGGTTCCTGGGCGGCGAGTACGGGCAGACCGGCGACCCGGATGCCTTTGCGGCCAAGCTGCGCGAGGTCCTTGCCACCGAGGTCTGATCACCAACGGTCAGTTCAGCGGATCACCGTCTCCCGCCTGGAACAGTCCAAGGGCCCCGCGCCCAACGAAGTTGAAGGCGTGGGTCACCATCGGGTATAGGCCGTCTTCGGGCATGACCATCTCGATGATCGCCCCCTGGGCCGGTGACAGATCCACCGCCTGCGACCCGAAGTTCCCCGGGTTGCCGGGTGTCAGGTGGACCCCCTCCTTGATCACGCTGCTGAAGATCGTGCCCACCACGTGGAAGCTGCTGTCAATGCTTGGCCCGGCATTGAGGACGAATACACGGACCCGGTCTCCGGTCCCGACCGCGATTGGGTTGTCCAGGTATTGGTTCGCCACGCCGTTCCACACGACGTAGTCCGGCGCGGGAGCCGCTGCGGCCGCCTTGGTCAAGCTGGCCGGCTCGCCCTGGGGTCCGAGATACCACTCGCTCTGTACGACCGCGATCTCGGCATCCACCGGAGGCAGGCCTTCGGCCGGCTCGACGATGACCATCCCGTACATCCCGTTCGCGATGTGGTGGAGGGCCGGCGACGTCCCGCAGTGGTACATCCACACGCCCGCATAGTCGGCGGTCCATTCGTAGACCTTCTCCTCGCCCGGATTGATGCTGGTCATCTCGTCGTTCCAGGCGACCTGCGAGGCATGGAAGTCGATCGAGTGCGCAACCGCACTGGTCTCGGTATTGACCAGATGAACCCGGATCGTGTCGCCGACCCGGACCCGGATCACGGGGCCGGGAACGGTTCCGTTGAAGGTCCAGACCGCCTGCACGAATCCGCCGTCGTCCCCCTGGGCGACGGTCATCGGCTTCTCCTCGATGACCAGCTCGATGTCATGCACGGTTCCCTCGAGCCGCGGCGGCGCTTCGGCTGGGTACAGCACGTACGGAGGAGCATCGGGGTCGGGCTCGACGTCGCTATCGGGTGCCGGTCCGCCGTGATCGTCACCACCTGTCGGGGGGCCCACCCCGGCAACGGTGACGATGCCCGTCATTCCCCCGCTCGCGTGCCCAGGCACCGAGCACAGGAACGTCGTCCCGCCAGCCGGAATCGTCACGTCGAACATGATCATTTCTCCCGGTTCCGCCGACTGCGCGGTCGCGCCCTCGAAGGTGATGTCGTGCAGCACGGCTCCGTCATTCATGAAATGGACCGTGTATCTGCCTGGCTCGGCGACATCGACCGTCGACGGCTCGAAGCCGAGGTCAAACGCGCTGATGGTGATTTCGCCAACGATCTCCCCGGACTGGGCTGGGCTTGCCAAGGATCCTGGAGCCTGCTCTGCGGCGGCGAGGATCGCGAAGATCAGCGAGAGCAGGATGACGCTGGTAACACCGGCGGCGTAGAGGAAGAGACGGCCCATGTCGTGGATCTCCTTGACTTCAGGGGGACTGAGACGGGTTTCGGTGTGAATTGAGGACTTGGCCGGGACGCAGTGGCAGGCCGGGTCCGCCGTCGCTGCCCGAAGCGGCCCGGGCGAGCTCGCCAAGGAGCCAATCTGCCGTGTACCGCGCAGCGCGGTGCATCAGGGCCCGATCAGCCACCGAGCCCAGCGCGCCTCCGGGCGGGACGTATCGGCCGTCTATCGCGATCTCGCCGGGTCGTGCGGTGAGCCAGCCGGAGAAGACCGGGAAGAGCGGGGCCAGTGATGCCGACCGCCAGCTGACCTCCGCCCGCAGGGTCTGGTCGGTGCGGTCGAGGGATCCGATGTCGACGTAGGCGGACTTATGAACCGTCAGCCGGGTCCCGATCCGGTGGCCCGCCTTGAGGTCGGTCGCGTATCGGCGCCTGCCCGCTGGTCCGGCGGAGATGGCGTCGCCGAGCCATGCGTCGGGACCGCCCGCGTCGAGCAGTCGGCCGATGTCGTCGACCTCCAGCCCTGTGCGCAGGCTTACCTGGAGTCGCGTGGAACCGCCGGTCTTGACCATCCGCCCAAGGCTGCGTGCTTCGCGGTGGGCGCGGATAGGTGCGAGTGGCCCGTATCCACGGGCCGTTCGGCCGGTGACGGGCAGCTTCTGCAGGGGCACCGTTGATGCTGAGCTTAACTTCCCGTCCGGGGACGATTGAAAGGCAGGATGGCGATGACACGGATCCTGGTGACGACAGCCTCGAAGCACGGATCGACTCGCGAGATCGGGGACGCGATCGCGGCGGTCCTCGAGTCCATGGGGATCGAGGCAATCGCAAAGGACGTCGATCAGGTCGCGACCGTCGAGGACGTTGACGGCGTGATCGTGGGGAGCGGCGTGTACGCGGGCCACTGGCTCGCGTCCGCCACGGCGTTCGTCGACCGCTTCCAGGTCGAGCTCCAGCAACGCCCGGTGTGGCTCTTCTCGAGCGGCCCGCTCGGCGACCCCGCGCGACCCGCGGAGGATCCGGCCGAGGTGCCGACGGCGATGGCGTCCTCCGGCGCGCTCGGCCATCGCCTCCTCGCGGGTCGGCTGGAGAAGACGGATCTGGGTTTCGCGGAACGGGCAATCGTCAACGTCGTGCGAGCCCCGTACGGCGATTTCCGCGACTGGCCGGAGATCCGAGGCTGGGCACTCGAGATCGCGGGCACGTTCACGCGGGTGCGTGCGAATGCAGGATGAGCCGCGTTCAGTCGCCGGGGAGCCAGGTCGGGTTCCGGACGCACCCTGGATCGTGTGCGGCCGCTCGACTCGTGACATTCTCGACGGCTGGGTACGCTGTCCGCAGCAGGGAATGCTCCCCGTAAATGCCTGCCTGGAGTGCCACCTCCTGGTCACGATCACGGGCGAGCGGGATCCGCGGAAAGCGTGTTCGACAGAGGTATGACCGATTCTCGACGGGGCGACCAGATTGCCGCCGATCATGGAATCGCGAAGGAGACAGGCATGGAAACTTCACGGAGCCGGGTGGCCGTCATCGACGAGGCACGAAGCAATGACGCATTCCGGCGCGTCCTGATCACCGGGATCTACGAGCAGGTCGTCGTCATGGCGATCCCGCCGGGCGGCGAGATCGGGGACGAGGTCCACCCGGAGACTGACCAGGTACTCGTGTTCGTGGAAGGCGAGGCCGAAGCCCGGCTCGACGGCGAGATCACCCGTGTCGGCGGAAACGACCTGGTGTACGTCCGGGCCGGAACGCGACATAACTTCGTCAACACCGGCCCATCGCCGCTTCGGCTGTACACCATCTACGCGCCTCCTCATCACCCCCCGGGCACGGTGCATCAGACGAAGGCCGACGCTGACGCTGCGGACTGAGCTCGGTGCCGTGTCCGGCGTACCCGACTGAGGCGTCCTGCTACCGTTTCGGCCATGCACGGTGCCGCCGAGGCCGTCGACAAGTCTCTCCGCGAGCGTGACGCGCTCGATGCGGCGGTGCAGGGCATCGCCGGCGTCCTGGACCTCGATCGCGTCCTGCAGCTGATCGTCGATCGTGTCCGGGAGCTTGCAGACGGCGAGTACGCCGCGCTCGGGATCATCGGCCCGGACGAATCCCTCGAGCGTTTCATCACCAGTGGCATCGACGCCGCTGAACGGAACCGGATCGGCGCCCTGCCTACCGGTCGCGGCCTGCTGGGCGTGATCATTCGCGAAAGCCAGTCGCTTCGGCTTGCCGACCTGGCGACCGATGAGCGGCGCAGCGGGTTCCCCGCCCATCACCCACCGATGCACAGCTTCCTGGGGGTCCCGGTGCGGATCCGGGATCGGGCGATCGGCAACTTCTACCTCACCAACAAGCGCGGTGCCGCCGAGTTCAGCCTGGACGACCAGCGCCTGGTCGAGCGCTTCGCGCTCCCCGCCGCGATCGCGATCGACACCGCTCGGCTGCACGGCGAGGTCCAGCGGCTGGCGATCATGGCCGATCGCGATCGAATCGGGCGGGACCTGCATGACGGGGTCATCCAGCGCCTGTATGCGGTGACGCTCTCGCTCGACGATGTGCCCGAGCTCATGGACGAAGCACCGGGAGAAGCACGCGAGCGCGTCGAGCGATCGATCCAGGCGCTGCAGTCCGCGATCGGCGACATCCGAGCATTCATCTACGACCTTCGACCGGTGGAGGTGTCCGCCACCGACCTCCATGGCGCGTTGGTCGAGCTGGCCGAGGAGGCCGAGATGAACGGCGCGACCGAGGTCCAGGTCCAGATCGACGGCGACGCGCCTATTCCGTCCGCGCAGGCCATCGAGATGCTGGCGATTGCCCGCGAAGCGCTGAGCAATGTCGGGCGCCACGCCGCGGCACGGCACGCGACCATCCATCTGGCGATCTCCGGCGATGCCGCGCGCCTCACGATCACCGATGACGGTCGCGGATTCGACGTCGAGGCGCCACGCGACGGCGGGCATCGCGGGCTCGGGAACATGCGGGACCGGGCTGGCGCCTTGGGCGGTCGCCTCACGGTGACCTCCGTTGCCGGAGAAGGGACCCGCGTCGTCGCGGAAATTCCCGGGCAGTCATCAGATCCAGTCGCATGACGAATCCCGAGACCGCGGGTCCGTCCGCCGCTCCCCTGAGACTCCTGCTCGTCGACGACCACGAGGTCGTACGCCAGGGTCTCCGGGCCCTCATCGAGCGCCGCCCGGCGTTCCAGGTCGTGGCGGAAGCCGGCACCGTGGCTGACGCGATCGCCGCGGCCCGGCATTTCAAGCCCGACCTCGTGCTCATGGACGTCCGCCTGCCCGACGGAAGCGGTGTCGAGGCCTGTCGGGCCATCCGCGAGGACAACCCCGCGATCAGGGTTGTCATGCTGACCAGCTACCCGGACGAAGAAGCGGTGCTGGCCGCCATCCTGGCCGGAGCGAGTGGATATCTCCTGAAGGAGATTCGAGGCCGGGACCTGGTGGCCGCGCTCGAGTCGGTCGGACGTGGTGACTCGCTGCTCGATCCGGCCGTCACCGAGCGCGTGCTCGAGCGCGTTCGTCGGATGGCGGCCGGCGATGCACAGGACGAGCTCGCCGAGCTGACCGCGCAGGAACGGAAGATCCTCATGCTGGTTGCGGAGGGAAAGACGAATCGCGAGGTCGCCGCCGAGGTTTTTCTGTCCGACAAGACGGTGAAGAACTACGTCTCGTCCATCCTCTCCAAGCTCGGCCTCCAACGCCGGGCCCAGGCAGCCGCCTTCGTGGCGAAGCACCGGCTCGGCGACGGGACCTGACGGACTCGAATTTCGTGACTTTCGGCACGGAATCGCCAAGAATGGCTGGAATACACTCTCGTCGGTAAGACAAGGCATCGGGCCGTTTTCGAAAGGAGACCTTGGCCATGCAAGTCGTCGACCGCAGACACCAACTCGGAGTAGCCGTACTCCGGATTGCGGTGGGCATCATCTTCCTGTGGGCGGGACTGGAGAAGGTCATCGGCGGCGGCGGTGAATGGTCCGCGGCCGGCTTCTTGGGCTTCGGCACCGGTGGAACGCTGGGCTGGCCGTTCGTGACCGGTGAGCCGGGTGAGGGCGAGATCTTCAACCCGACCAATGCGTTCTGGGTAGCCGTGGCCGACAACCAGACCGCCATGACCGTGATCGACCTTCTGGTTCCCTGGGGTCAGATCGGGATCGGCGTCAGCCTGATCCTGGGTCTGCTCACCCGGTTCGGGGCGGCCATGGGGACGCTGATGATGGTGATGTTCTTCTTCGCCGCGTGGGACTTCGAGTTCGGGATCGTGAACCAGCACCTGACGTATGCCGTGGTCACGTTCTTCCTGGGCTACATCGGGTCCGGCAACTTCTACGGCCTCGACGCGACGGTCGGCGAGCGGGTCTCGCCAACGTTGCGCCGCTGGCTCTTCTCGGGCGACCTCTACCGTCCGGTCGAGGGGGCACCGACTCCGGCGCCTGCGTAACGCGAACAGCCACCGCGGGGAGATGGCGCCCGGCAACGGGCGCCATCGGTATGCCTGAGGTCGAGTCCTAGTACCCGGCAGTCGCCGCGGGTGGCCCGCGGAACTCGGCGCTGGCTCGGCATGACCCGATGGTCCCAATGGGTGATGGCCTCGGATTGGCCCCCTCCGTAGCCTCCAACATCAGATGACCGCGCATCCGGGGGTGGTCCGACCCGACCGGGTGGCGACGGCCCCTGTGCAGGAGGCGGCCGCCACCGGTGTGGTGCCGCGCCCGAGCACCGTCACCCGCCGCGCAGCCCTCTCGATGGGCCTGGTGGGCACATTCGCGCTCGCCGGCGCGCTGGGCATGGCCGAGGCGATCTCGTGGTGGAACCAGGGGGCACTGACCGTCGCCTCCGCGCTCGTCGTCCTGATCGTGCTCGAGGGTCGGCGGAATGCCAGCCCGGACGATGTCCCGTTCCAGAACGCGCTCGTGCCGGTCGTCGGCCTGTGGCTCGTGATCCAGGGCCTCGCCCTGTTCGAGCAGGTCACCGGCGCGCAGGTCGGCTCGCTCATCCGCTTCCCGTTGGTGCTCGTCTTCGCCATCGCCTGTGCGCCCATCTGGCGCGCCGCCTCGCGCGGCCGGCTGACCGGGATCGAGGCGTCGGCCGTGTACCTGGACTCGTCCATCGTGTTCGCCGCGGTCGCCGCCGGCGCGTTGCTGGCCCTCGGCGGAACCACACTCGACGGCGCCCAGGCCATCTACGGGCTGCTGTTCGCGGCCCTGTTCTTCGGGATGATCGGTGCGGCCGCCGTCCTGAACCTCGCCCTCACCTCCGTCCGTGCCGTGGGCGGCTGGATCGCCGCCGTGACGGGCCTGTTGATCATGGGACTGGGGCTCTCCTCGTATTTGGCCCACGCCGACACGATCGGTTGGAGTCCGGGAATCGCCGCGGTCAGCGCTGGCCTGATCGTGACCGCCTACGGTGGCGCAACCTGGACCCGCCGGATCGACCCCAGCGAGGCGTACCGCCGCCGGGCCCTCCAGGTCCGCGAGGCGCTGCCACTGCTGGCCGCGGCGCTGTCTCCCCTGCTCTGGGTCCTGGGCGAGGCGATGCGCGACACCGTCCAGCGCGAGGTGAGCGCCGCGGTGGCCGGATCCGTCGCCGCCGTCCTCATCCTGTGCGTGCTGCGCCAGACGATCCTCCTCCGCGAGCGTGACCGGATCGTGGGCCTGGCCACCTCGGCCGCGCACCGCGAGCGGGTGCTCCACGCCGAGCTGGAGTCGAGCGAACGACGGTTCCGCACCCTGGTCACGAACTCCACCGACGTGGTCCTGATCGTGGGCCGGGATGGCCGGATCGCATACCAGAGCCCCTCGGTCGAGCGGGTGCTGGGCCACTCCCCGAACTCGCGCCTGGGGCATCCGGTGGGCGTCCTCGCCCACCCGCACGACGCGGAGTACTTCCGCAGCGTCCTCGCTGAGCTGGCGGCCCTCCCCGGGGCGGAGCGCACGCTCGAGCTCCGGACCCGCCACGCAGACGGGTCATGGCGGATCCTGGAGGCCACGGCCAAGAACCTGCTCGATGACCCGGCGGTGGCCGGCATCGTCATCAACTGCCGCGACGTGACCGAGCGGCGCGCGCTGGAAGAGCAGCTCAAGCACGAGGCTCTCCACGACCCACTGACGACCCTCGCAAACCGAGCCCTGTTCCTGGACCGGGTGGGCCACGCCCTGTCGCGGCGCGACAAGCCCGACTCGACCGGCGTCCTGTTCATGGACCTGGATGACTTCAAGACGATCAACGACAGCCTGGGCCACGCCGCCGGCGACGAGCTGCTGCAGGCCGTTGCCCAGCGCATCCGCGGCAACCTCCGGCTGGAGGACACCGTCGCCCGGCTGGGCGGTGACGAGTTCGCGGTCCTGGTCGAGGACGCGGACATGGAGATGGTCAACCAGGTCGGCAGCCGGCTGCTGGGCGCCCTCCGCGCCCCGTTCGAGATCGCCGGCAAGCAGGTCCACATTGGGGCCAGCGTGGGCGCGGCGATGAGCGGCACCGACAATCGCGATGCCGAGGTCCTGCTCCGCAACGCAGACGTGGCAATGTACACCGCCAAGTCCCGCGGCAAGGGCCGGCTCGAGATCTTCGAGGCCAGCATGCACGCCGCGGCGGTCACCCGGCTTGAGCTGAAGGCCGACCTCGAGCGCGCCCTCGACCGCGGCGAGATGCGGGTCCGCTACCAGCCCATCTTCTATCTGTCCGACGGCGCGCTGGACGGCTTCGAGACCCTCGTCCGCTGGCGCCACCCCGACCGCGGCGAGGTCGGACCCAACGACTTCATCCCGCTCGCCGAGGAGACGGGCCTGATCGTGCCCATCGGCAAGTGGGTGCTGGTCCAGGCCTGCCGCCAGGCCCAGGCATGGCGCCTGGGCGGGGGCGACACGGTGAAGGTCAGCGTCAACCTGGCCGCCCGCCAGCTGCGGGATCCGGAGATCGTCGAGATGGTGGCCGGCGTGCTGGCCGAGACCGGCCTCGAGCCCGACGCGCTCACCCTGGAGCTCACCGAGTCGAGCATCATGCAGGACGATGAGGGCCGGCTCCAGGAGCTGCGTGGCCTGGGCATCCACCTGGGCCTGGACGACTTCGGCACCGGCTACTCCTCGCTCAGCTACCTGTCCAAGTTCCCGATCGAGACCCTGAAGATCGACCGATCGTTCACCTCCCGTCTCGGCGGGCCGGACGAGGAGACCGCGCTCGTCCGCTCGGTCATCCAGCTGGCGACCTCGATGGGGATGGAGACCGTGGGTGAAGGCATCGAGCGCCCCGAGCAGCTGGAGCGCCTCCGCGAGCTCGGCTGCACGTACGGGCAGGGCTACCTGCTCGCCCGGCCGATGGACGCGATCAAGGCCACGACCCTGGCCACCACTGGCCGGATGGAGGCCACCGACCCCGAGGCGACCGCCGCCGAGGCCTGACCCTATCGGCCCGTGAGCCCCGCGGGTACCATCCGGGCATGGGATACGACTACACCAAGGTCAAGGTCGAATCGGTCGAGAAGGAGACCGATGCCGGCCTGGCCGATGCCGACGCCCTGGTCGCCCAGGCGGTGGGCGCCGATGAAGTCTCGTTCGAGGCTCGCGTCCGGCCGCTCGAGCTCGCCAACGCCCGCCTGGTGGTGGCCTACGGCCGCGGGGCGTTCCTTGGGCACGCGGGCGTGGACGCCGCGGTCCGGGACGCCGGCAACGCGGCTGATGAGCGGATCACGAAGTGGCGCACCGCCCTCCCGTTCCGCGAGGACCTGTACCACGCGGTCCGCGAGCTGGCCGAGTCCCCCGCCGCCGCCACGCTGACCCCCGAGCAGGAGCACGTCCTTATGCTGTGGATGCGCGACTTCCGTCGCGCGGGGCAGGCCCTGGAGCCGGCGAATCGAGCCGAGCTGGAGACGATCCGCGCTCGCCTGGTGGAGCTGGAGGTCGCGTTCAACCGGAACATCGCCGAGTACCAGGACGGGATCGAGGTCACCCGCGAGGAGCTGGCCGGGACGCCGGACGACTTCGTGGAACGCCTGACCGCCGGCGCCCAACCGGACACGTTCCGCGTCAGCCTGGATTACCCCGAGCTGTACCCGTTCCTGTCATACGCCTCGAACCGCGCACGACGGCAGGAGCTGTACACCAAGCACTGGAGCCGCGCGGTGGACGTCAACCGGCCGCTCATCGAGGAGGCGCTCCGGCTCCGCCAGCGCGCGGCGGAGCTGCTTGGCTTCCCGACCTGGGCCCACTTCGCGATCGAGGTGAAGATGGCCGAGACGCCGGACGCGGTGGCCGCCTTCTACGACCAGATCGTCCCGGGCCTGGCCGCCATCCGCGACCGCGAGCTCTTGGTCCTCGCCGAGCGGTTGCGCGGCGACGGGTATGCCGGCGAGGTCACCGCCTCGGACTGGGCCTACTACGACGAGCAGCTCAAGCGCGATGAATTCGGCGTCGACGCCAACCTGGTCGCCGAG
>DASYGU010000012.1:0-3065 GCA_035999355.1 Candidatus Limnocylindria bacterium
TGATCGCTTCGTCGAAGCGGTTGCCGCCGACCCGAACCGAGTGCGAGACCACGATCCCGCCCAGGGCGATGACCGCGACCTCGGTCGTGCCGCCGCCGATGTCGATGATCATGTTCCCCGACGGTCCGCTGATCGGGACGTTGGCCCCGATGGCCGCGGCCAGTGGCTCCTCGATGAGGAACGCGTTGCGTGCGCCCGCCTTCAGGGCGGCGTCTCGGACGGCGCGCTTCTCGACGCTGGTCACGCCGGAGGGCACGCTGATCATGACGTCGGGGCGGAAGATGCGGACGCGGGCGACCTTGTTGATCACGTAGTGAAGCATGGCCTCAGTGATGAGGTAGTCCGCAATGACCCCATCGCGCATCGGCCGGATAGCCCGAACGTTCCCCGGCGTACGGCCGATCATCTCCCGGGCCTCCTCGCCGACGGCCACCAGTCGATTGTCGTCCTCCGATATTGCCACCACCGATGGCTCGTTCAGGACGACGCCCTTGCCCTGGACGTAGACAAGGATGTTGGCGGTGCCGAGGTCGATCCCGATCTTCATGCGCGGCCGATCGAAGCGTTGGGAATGGGCCCGGAGTATATCGGCCGGTCCGCGGCGCTCAGTCCGACACCCGCCCGATCCGGGCGCCGAGGCCCACGAGCTTCGACTCGAATGCCTCGTAGCCGCGATCGACATGCTCGACCCCTGAGATCGTGCTCGTTCCTTCGGCGCCAAGGGCGGCCACGACCAGGGTCGCGCCGGCGCGGAGGTCGGGGATCTGGACCGTCCGCCCGTGGAGCGCGGTGGGTCCGACGATGCGCGCATGCCGGGAATCCGCGACCTCGATCTCGGCCCCCATCTTCACCAGCTCGGCGGTGTACTCGAGGCGATCGGAGTAGATCGTCTCGTGAATCGTGCTCTCACCGGCAGCCTGGGTCATCAGCACCGCCAGCGGTGCCTGGAGGTCGGTGGCCAGCCCGGGGTACGCCTGGGTCTCGATCGCGACCGGGCGGTAGCTGCCCGCCGGCGCGCCACGGACCCGGAGTCCCGAATCGCCGTTGGCCGCGAACGGCTCGTGCTCGACGCCCATCTGGGTGAGCACGTCGTTGAATGCGCCCAGATGGCTCGGGTCGAACCCGGAGACGGTCACCTCGCCGCCGCTCGACGCCGCGGCCACGGCGAAGGTGCCGGCCTCGATCCGATCGCCGAGTACGGCGTGCTCGACGCCGTACAGCGAATCCACCCCCTCCACCTCGAGGACGTGCGCGGCGGTCCGCTCGATGCGGGCGCCCATCGCCCGGAGCATGGACACCAGGTCATCGACCTCCGGCTCCTGGGCCGCGTTCTCGATGACCGAGGTGCCGGTCGCCATGCATGCGGCCATCAGCGCGTTCTCGGTGCCCATCACGGTGACGTAGGGGAACGAGATCCGCGCCCCACGCAGCTGGCTGGCCCGCGCGAAGTAGTAGCCGTTGCGGTAGTCGATCTCGGCGCCGAGGGCGTGCATGGCCTCGACGTGGAGGTCCACCGGACGGCGGCCGATCCGGTCCCCTCCGGGGTTGCTGATGATCACCCGCCCGTGACGGGCCAGCAGCGGCCCGAGCAGGATGAACGAGGAGCGCATCTTCATCGCCGCCTCGAGCGGCACGAACAGCCATTCCGGGCCCCGGTCGCGCAGCTCGAGGCCGTGCCCGTCGACATCGGTCCAGCCGAACCCGATGTCGGCCATCGTCTCGCGCATGATCGTCACGTCGCTGATCTGGGGCACGTTGCGGAGCACGACCGGCTCATCGGTCAGAATCGCGGCGGCCATCATCTTGAGCACGGCGTTCTTGGCTCCCGCAACACGGACCTCGCCGCGAAGCGGGACGCCACCTTCGATCACGAAGCGGTCCATCGCTCGCCCTATGCGGGCCACGCCTCCTTCCACTCGTGACCGCCCAGATGGTGACCGTCACACAGGCCCAACCGGCCTCCCATGTGTCGTGAAGGCAGCAGCGGCTGCATCCCCTCCTCCACCTGCGTCGGCTGCCGATTGCAGAGCATGTACTGGTTCTCGCGCAGCCACTCGTACAGGTGCGCGCTGGAGCAGAAGGCGAAGCGGCGCGTGAAGTCCGGCCGGCCGGCGAGGTCTGGCTCGCCCGCCAGGCCGATCGGCCCGCTCTCGCGGACGATCTCGATCCGGACCGGCAGCCCCCCCGAGCGGGCGCCGCAGTGCGCGCAGGTCAACATGGTCGGGTGCGCGTCACTCGAGGTAGTGGTCGCCATCGTCCTCGCGGTGGCGGGCGACGAACTCGGGGTCGAGGTTCGGATCGGAGCCGGGCGGCGAACCGCGATGGGGCTTGAAGTCGACCGGGCAGATGAACGGGTAGTCGCGGCTGATCTTCCGGAACTCCTGCATCCGGCGGAACGGCTTCGCCTGCTCGCTCGTCACCCGTGCAGCGTAGATCAGCCCCGCTGGCTCCGTCGGGTGGCGATCCGCTCCCGCATGAGGGCGGTCTGAAGGGCCGCCCGAACGCGGGCCACGTCGACGGGGTCGTGGGCCGATTCCAGGTCGGCTTCGGCCGCCTTGCGGGCCGAGGCCGCTGCGGCCGCGTCGATCTCCTCGGAGTTCTCCGCCACGAGGGCCATCACGACCACCTTGTCCGGTCGGACTTCGACGAAGCCCCCGCTGATCAGCATGAACTGGACCGTCCCCGCTCGGCGGATGCGGAGCTCCCCGGTACCCAGCGCGGTGACGAGCGAGGTGTGCTGGGGAAGGATGCCAAGCTCGCCTTCGATCCCGGGCACGACCACCGAATCCACGTCATCGGTGAAGATCCGGCCGTCCGGCGAGACGACCTCGAGTCGGAGGGTCATCGGTCAGTCACGGGTGTCGGCTCGTCAGCCCGTGGATGCCATCTGCTCGGCCTGGGCAACGGCCTCGTCGATCGAGCCCACCATGTAGAACGCCTGCTCGGGGAGCTGGTCGTGCTTGCCGTCGAGGATCTCGCGGAAGCCGCGGACAGTCTCCTTGCGCTCGACGTACTTCCCATCGCGCCCGGTGAACTGGGCGGCGACGAACATCGGCTGGCTCATG
>DASYGU010000016.1:0-9757 GCA_035999355.1 Candidatus Limnocylindria bacterium
CGTATGAATGCCCGAACGTCCGGATCCGTGGTCGGGCGATGGCCACCAACACCCCGCCCAACGGGGCCTTCCGCGGATTCGGTGCCCCGCAGACCGAGTTCGCGGCCGAGACCCAGGTCAACCGCATTGCCGAGCGACTCAGGATCTCCCCACTCGCCCTCCGTCGGCGGTGGGTGTACCGCGAGGGTGGCGTCACGCCCACCGGCCAGGTGCTTCGCGAGAGCGTGGCCGGGCTGGAGGTCCTCGAGGCAGCCGCCCAGGCGAGCGAGTACGAAGGCGTGGCAGGACATACCAAAAAGGCGCGCGAGCAACGGCGCGAAGACGCCCGGACCGCCCGCGGCATCGGTCTGGCGCTCGCCTGGCACGGGGCCGGGTTCACCGGCTCCGGAGAGGTCCACCTCGCCAGCGTGGCTTCGCTCGAGCTCACGAACGACGGTGAGATCCGGATCCTCACCGCCTCGACCGAGATGGGCCAGGGCACGAAGACGATCTTCCCGCAGCTGGTCGGCGAGACGCTCGGCATCGACCAGGCGGACGTCGAGATCGCGCCCCAGGACACCTCTATCGTCCCCGACTCCGGGCCGACGGTCGCCTCGCGGACGGCCATGGTCGTGGGCGGCCTCCTCATAAAAGCTGCCGAGAAGATGAGGACCGAGGTCGAGCAGGCGGTCGGTGGCCCGTTCGCCGACACCTATCGGTCCTTCGCCCGCGTACATGGCCCGCTTCGGATCGACGAGCAGTTCACGCCATATCCCGGTGTCGAGTTCGACGACACGACCTACACCGGCGACGCGTACCCATGCTTTGGCTGGGCCGCGGCGGTGGTCGAGGTCGACGTGGACCTCGATACCGGCGAGGTCGCGGTGACCGATGTCGTGAGCGCGGACGAGATCGGCCGGGTCATCCACCAGGTCCTGGCCGAGGGCCAGGTCGAGGGCGGCTCGCTCCAGGCCGTGGGCTACGCGACGATCGAAGAGCTCAAGCTGGTGGACGGTCGCTACCAGAACGACCGGCTGGCGACCTACCTGATTCCGACCGCGATGGACGCGCCGCGGATCACCTCCCTCCTCCTCGAGCATCCGTACAGCGGTGCGCCGCATGGCGCGAAGGGTGTGGGCGAGCTGCCGATGGACGTCGTCGCGCCGGCGGTGGTCGCCGCCATCCACGACGCGACGGGCTTCTGGATCACGGACCTGCCGGCATCGTCCGAGCGGGTGCTGGCCGCCCTGACCGGCTCGGCACCGCCGGCGCCGCCGGGAATCAGCGCCGAGCAGCCCCCGGACCGGGCGGCGTAATGGCATGACCTACCGGCTGACCGTCAACGGCGTCCCGTCCGAGGTCGAGGCCCCGGGCATGCGGCGCCTGCTCGACGTCCTCCGCGAGGATCTCGGCCTGACCGGCACCAAGGAGGGCTGCGGCGAAGGCGAGTGCGGCGCGTGCTCGGTCCTGGTCGACGGCATGGTCGTGGACTCCTGCCTCGTGCCGCTGTGCCAGGTCAACGGGTCAACCGTCGACACGGTCGAGGGCTTGGGCGCGCCCGGTGCTCTCGACGTCCTGCAGGCCGCATTCCTCGAGACCGGCGGCGCGCAGTGCGGGATCTGCACGCCGGGAATGCTGATGGCCGGTGAAGCCTTCCTGGCGTCGGGCGCGGAGCCCACCGAGGACGCCGTCCGCGAGGCGATCGCCGGCAACCTGTGTCGGTGTACCGGCTACACCAAGATCATCGACGCGATCGTGCTGGCTGCGCAGCGGCGCCAGGACGGGCCGCTCCCTCCGCCGGATCAGCCCGCCTGACCGATGCCCGCCGAGCCGCCCGTCGAGAGCCCGGCGACCCTGGCCGATGCGTATCGGCTCCTGGCTGATGGCGGGAGCTGGCGCCCGGTGGCAGGTGGGACCGACCTCCTGGTCCAGATCACCGGCGAGCTCGGGCCACCACCGGACCGCGTTCTGGACATCTGGGCGCTGGACGAGCTCCGCGGGATCGCCCTTGACGGTGACGAGCTGGTCATCGGCGCCCTCACCACCTACACCGACCTGCGCCAGTCCGCGCTCGTGGGCGAGCTCGTGCCCGCGCTCGCGGCGGCATCCGCGACCATCGGCGCCGCACAGATCCAGAACCGGGGCACAGTCGGCGGGAATCTCGTGAACGCGTCCCCGGCGGGCGATACGCTCCCCATCTGGCTCGCGACCGATACCCAGATCGTGCTGGGCAGCGCCGGCGGGGAACGATCGGTGGCGGCGGACGAGTTCTTCACCGGCTACCGGCAGACGGCGCGACGGGAGGACGAGCTCGTGCTCCGGGTGCGCGTCCCACTGCTCCCTCGCCGCCATGTCCGATTCCGGAAGGTGGGGACCCGTCGCGCGCAGGCGATCAGCAAGGTCGTTCTGTCCCTCTCGTGGCTCACTGCCGAAGACGGGGCGTGGCACGACACGCGCCTCGCCCTTGGATCCGTCGCGGCAACCCCCATCCGGGCACGGGCCACGGAAGCCGTCCTCGACGGACGGCATCCGGTCAGGGCGACCGCCGCGGCTGCCGTCGCGGCCCTCGAGGCGGAGATCAAGCCGATCGACGACGTTCGGTCGACGGCGGACTACCGAAAGCTGGTCACGGGCCGCGTGCTCCGTCGCCTCATCCGGCAAGAAGGAGGTTGGTGACCCTCATGCATGAGCCGAAGGGATCTCGACTCATCGGCGCCGTGCTCCTGGTGGTGATCATCGTGGTGGTGTTCATCGGCCTGTGGGCATTTCTGTCCATGGCCATGGTCCAGGGTGGTTTTCCGAGCGGTTCGGTCGTGTTCACGATTGGCGCGATCTTCCTCGGCGCGGTGGCCATTGCCACCGCGGTCTGGCTGATTCGCCTGGTCCAGGCTCGCAACGAAGCCGGAGGAGTTGCGGATCAGATTCCGGTGCCACCGCCTGACGACGACACGACCGCGGCACCCGACCTGGACGGATGAGCAGGCCATGACCGGGTCCGCCGCATGATCGAGCCCCGTTCCGGAACGGTCACCTTGCTGTTCGCCGACATCGCCGGCTCGACGCGAATGCTGGCCGAGCTCGGCGATGGGTACGGCGCGGTGCTCCGCGAGTACCGGCGGCTGGTCGAGGAGGCGGCGATGGCTGAGCACGGGTCGCTGCTCGATACCGCCGGCGATGGCGTCTTCTACTCCTTCCCATCTGCGCGCGGCGCCCTGAGCGCTGCGCTGGCCGCCCAGCGCAGCCTGCGCGACCACCCATGGCCCGCGGACACCCGAGTCGAGGCTCGGATCGGGATCCACACGGGCGAGCCGCTCACGAGCGACGAGTCGCTCGTCGGGATGGACGTCCACCGGGCGGCCCGGATCTGCGCGGCCGGTCACGGCGGCCAGATCCTGCTCTCGATGACGACCCACGACCTGCTCCGCGGCACGGCGCTGCCTGACGCTACCCTGCGCGACCTCGGAGAGCACCGACTCAAGGACCTGCCCCACCCCGAGCGGCTGTACCAGGCCACCGCACCGGATCTGCCCTCAGAGTTCCCAGCCCTGCGCAGCCTCGACAACTGGCCGAACAACCTGCCCCGCCAGCTGTCGAGCTTCGTCGGGCGGGCCGCCGCGCTGGACGACGTGCGCGCTCGGCTGGCGGAAACCTTCCTGCTGACCCTCGTTGGCCCCGCGGGAGTGGGCAAGACCCGCCTGGGTTGCGAGGTCGCCCTCCAGGCCTTGGACCAGTTCCCCGACGGCGCATGGGTGGTCGAGCTTGGCGCGCTGACCGATGGCGCGCTGCTCGCCGAGACCGTCGCCTCCACCCTGCGCATCAAGGAGCAGCCCGGGACGCCGTTGCTCCAAACGCTGGCCGATCATCTCGAGGCCCGTCGCCTGCTGCTCCTGTTCGACGACTGCGAGCACCTCATCGACGCGACGGCCGAGGTCATCGGGCCTCTGCTCCAGGCTGGCGGCGACAGCCGGATCCTGGTCACCAGTCGCGAGCCGTTGGCCATCCCGGGCGAGAGCCTGTATCCGGTCGCGACCCTCGAGCTGCCCGCGCCCGAGGGCGCGACGGTCGACGACGCCGCCGACACCGAGGCAGTCCGGCTGTTCGTGGATCGGGCGGTGGCGGTCCAGCCCACGTTCGTGCTGACCGCCGAGAACACCGCCGCCGTCATCCAGATATGCCATCGGCTGGACGGCATCCCGCTGGCCATCGAGCTGGCGGCGGCGCGGGTCAAGGCCCTGCCGCCGGCACAGATCGCAAGCCGACTGGACGACCGGTTCCGCCTGCTGACCGGGGGCAGCCGGATGGCCCTCCCGCGCCATCGCACCCTGAAGGCGGCCCTGGACTGGAGCTTCGACCTCCTGACCGATGCCGAGCGCGCGCTCCTCGTTCGGTTATCCGTGTTCGCGGGCGGTTTTGGCCTGGACGCGATCGAGGAGGTCTGCGGCGGAGACGTGGTCGACACCGATGACGTCCTGGACCTGCTGACCCGGTTGATCGACCGGTCCCTGGTGGTCGCGGAGATCTCGGCCGGCGAGGCGCGCTATCGCCTGCTGGACTCGGTCCAGCAGTACGCCGCCGAGCTCCTTGCGGCGGATGATCCCGAAGGGGCGATCAACGTCCGCCACCAGGCGTTCGTGGTCGAGCTGGTCGAGCGCCTCGGCGCGGCCATGCTGGCCGGAGGCCCGCCGGGAGCGGACGCGCCATTCCGGCAGCTGGTCGCGGAGCGCGAGAACGTGCGCGCCGCCCTTCAACGCGCCGACGACGACCCGTCCGCCGCGGCCCAGGAGCTGCGCCTGGCCGCCAACCTTGGCCGATACTGGGAGATCGGGGGACTGCTGATCGAGGGTCGCAGCTGGCTGACCCGCGCCCTGGCTCGAACCGACGGCGAGGTATCCGATCTCCGCGCCAATGCGTTGACCTCACTCGGCACCCTCGCCATCCAGCAGGGCGACTTCGCGGCGGCCACCACCGCGCACGAGAAGGCGCTCGCCACCCAGCGACAGCTGAACAATCCGAACGCGGTGGCCTACGCCGCCAGCAACCTGGCCAATTCGTGGGCGGAGCGCGGTGAGCTCGACCGCGCGCGGGAGCTGTATGAGGAGGCGCTGGCCATCCTCGCCGCGTTGAGCGATCCGCGTGCATCAGCCCTTGCCAAGCTCAACCTGGCCGATGTCGCCGATCGGCAGGGCCACCAGGACGAAGCGCGACGCCTGGTCGACGAAAGCGTGGAGACGTTCCGGGCCGAGCGTGACCCTATCGGTATCGCCCTCAGCCAGGGGCGGGGGGCAACGTTCAGCCTCCGCCACGGTGACCGTGCCGACGCGCGTCGCCGGCACGATGAGGCGCTCGAGATCTACCGGATGTTCGGTGACGGGCGCGGCGTGGCGCGGACCCTCATGTTCATCGGCGACATCGTCGCGCTCGAGGGCGATATGGACGAGGCGGAGCGCCTGTACCGGGAGGCCATCGACCAGCGGTGGGCGCTCGGCGACCGCGGTGGGCTGGCGACGGCCTGCGACCGGCTGGCCCGGGCCTCGGCCTTGGCCGATCCTGAACGATCCGCGCGGCTGATCGGCTTCGCCGACGCCCAGCGCGATGCGATCGGCGCCTCGCTCCCGTCCCAGGACGCCACCGAACGCGACGAGTTGATCGGGTCCCTCGATGGTCGGCTTGGCACGGCTGAATTCGGAGGTCTCCGCCACGCTGGGCGACGGCTCCCCCTGGTCACCGTCCTGCTGCCGAGCCCCGCGCCGGCGGGTGGATCGGGAGCCTAGGCTCCCTCCGTGACTTCCTGGATGAGGTCGGCGAGGAGACCGTGGGCCTCGCGATGGACCTCTTCGGCAGCCTCGGCACTCGGCGCCTCGACCAGGCAGTACACCTTGCCAGTCGCCTCGTCGTACCAGTAGCGGAGATACGAGACGTTGTACTTGCCCTGCACCTCGAGGTCGCGGGCGTGCGCCTGGGCGACGGCGTCCCCGGTCAGGCCGGCGACGTGGTTATGGGTGTCAAGATAGAGGGGCATGCTGGAAGGCGTCTCCCGGTGCGTGGTCGCGACGCAACGCATTCGCGGCCACGAATGGTAGCCCTCGCCTGATCGATGCGCAGACCAACGCGCGACGAGGTCCATGTCTTTCCGACGACGGCCGATTTCCGCGCTTGGCTGGAGGCGAACCACGCCACGGCCGACGAGCTGTGGGTCGGCTACTACCGCAAGAGCACCGGCAAGACCGCGATGACCTATCCGGAGGCGGTGGAGGAGGCGCTCTGCTTCGGCTGGATCGACGGTCTCACGTTCCGCATCGACGACGAGGTCCACGCCAATCGGTATACCCGCCGCCGGAAGGGCAGCAGCTGGAGCGCGCCGAACATCGCCAAGGTTGCCGAGCTCGCCGCCGCGGGCCGGATGCATCCGGCAGGGGCGCGCGCATTCGAGGAACGCGATCGCAAAAAGGACGCGCCGTACATGCGCGACCATCCGCTGCGGCAGCAGCTGCCGGCCGAGCTCGAGGCCCGGATCGCGGCCAACCCGGCCGCCTGGGCGTATTGGCAAGCGCAACGGCCCGGATTCCGGCGTGGGGCAGCGTTCTGGATCCAGTCCGCCAAGCAGGAAACGACCCGGGAGCGGCGCCTGGCCTCCCTGATCGAGGAATCGGCGGCCGGACGCGTGCCCAACGCGCTCCGTCGGCCGGGCGAGGACCAGTGACCGCCGGCCCGGTGTCGTAGGCTGCGCCCGTGACCACGGCCATCAGCGTTCCACCCGGCGTCGAGGTGACGCGCACCGGCGGCGCGCACCACGAGGAGGTCCTGACCGCGCATGCCCTGGCCTTCGTCGCCGGGCTCCACCGGTCGTTCGCGGTCCGTCGACAGCACCTGCTGACGGATCGAGCCGCGCGGCAGGCCCGGTTCGATGCCGGCGAGCGGCCGGACTTCCTGCCCAACACGGCGCACGTTCGCGGCGACCTTGGGTGGCGGGTCGCCCCGGCGCCGGCGGACCTCGATGACCGGCGGGTGGAGATCACCGGCCCGGTCGAACCGAAGATGATGATCAACGCCCTGAACTCCGGCGCGCGGGTGTTCATGGCCGATTTCGAGGACGCCCTCTCCCCCACCTGGGAAAACGTCGTGACCGGTCAGTGGGCCGTTCGCGAGGCGGTTCGGCGGCGGCTGACCTTCCAGACCGATGAAAAGGCGTACGCGCTGAACCCCGAGATCGCGACACTCGTGATCCGACCTCGCGGCTGGCACCTTGACGAGGCGAACGTGCTCGTCGACGGCGCCCCGATCTCGGCCAGCCTGTTCGACTTCGGCCTGATGTTCTTCCACAACGCTCGCGAGCAGCTCGTTCGCGGCTCCGGTCCGTACTTCTACCTCCCGAAGCTGGAATCCCATCTCGAGGCCGCGCTGTGGAACGACGTGTTCCTCGCCGCCCAGGCCGCGCTCGACATCCCGCGCGGGAGCATCCGGGCGACCGTTCTGATCGAGACCATCCTCGCCGCATTCGAGATGGAGGAGATCCTGTACGAGCTCCGCGAGCACGCGGCGGGCCTGAACGCCGGCCGATGGGACTACATCTTCAGCATCATCAAGAAGTTCCGCTCACGGCCCGAGATGGTGCTCCCCGACCGCGCGCAGGTGACCATGGCTGTGCCGTTCATGCGCGCCTACCAGCAGCTGCTGGTCCAGACCTGTCACCGACGTGGCGCGCACGCGATTGGCGGCATGAGCGCCTTCATCCCCAACCGGCGCGAGCCGGAGGTCACCGAGAAGGCGCTCGACCAGGTTCGGGCCGACAAGGAGCGGGAGTCGGGCGACGGGTCGGACGGAACGTGGGTGGCGCACCCGGATCTCGTGCCGCTCGTGCGGGAGATCTTCGACGGTGTCCTGGGCGAACGGCCAAACCAGAAGGACCACCTTCCGGAAGCCATCGTGACCTCGGACGAGCTCTTGAACGTGGAGGTCGCCGGCGGCCGCGTGACCGAGGTCGGCGTCCGGACGAACATCACCGTCGCCCTCCAGTACCTCGCCTCGTGGCTGGCCGGCAACGGGGCAGCCGCCATCAACAACCTGATGGAGGACGCGGCCACGGCCGAGATCAGCCGCTCGCAGCTGTGGCAGTGGCGCGTCCGCGGCACGCCACTAGAGGATGGCCGACCAATGACCGCGGAGGTCTACGCCTCGATCCGTGACGAGGAGCTGAGCCGGCTCGAAGCGGACATGCCCGGCTTCCGCTGGACCGATGCCGCCTCACTTCTCGACGATCTCGTCCTGTCCGACGACTTCGCCGAGTTCCTCACCACGGCTGCCTATCCGAGGCTCGGCTGACGGCACGACCGCTCCACCGCCCATTCGCCCGAGATTGCGGGCCTCGTCCAGGGTGAAATGGCCGCGTCGGCTCCGGATCCAGGTCCGCGCGTACCGGTACCGGAGCGCCTCGTAGGCGATCAGCGCGACACACACGGCCGTGACCAACGCGAGCGCGGCGAGGGCGGGCACGACCGTGGCCACTGGAGTCAGTCCGATCAGCACGATCGTAGCGATTGGTCGACCGCGCCCCAGGCCCCCACCGATCCGCACCCGCGTCGCCACGTGGGCGAGGAAGTACAGCGCGAGGCCGCCACACAGGCCAACGGCCGGAATGGCGAGCAAGGGTTCGCTGACGTGAGCAATGGTCGTCTTCAGCCCGAACGCGAACAGGACGATGCCCGCGACCATCGGCAGGTGCAGGTAGGAGTACAGGTCGCGGGCGAGCGCGGCTCGCTCGGTCCCGGACGCCTCTTCCAGCCTGGCCAGGACCATGAACGAAACCCAGTCGAAGTACGACCACCAGAGCGTGGCGATCACCGTGATCCCGAGGAGGGCGGCGATGATCGTGCCGGCGTCCAGGGGTTGCCCGGCGGCGCCGATCCCGATCGCGACGACGGACTCGCCCAGGGCGATGATGACCACCAGACCGTGGCGTTCGACGAAGTGCTCCGGCGAGACGCGCCATCCGCGCGCGCGACCGACCAGGGCGCCGAGGTAGTCGATCGCGAGCGCGGCGACCCACAGCGCAATCTGCGCGGCTCCGTCGAGGAAACCGGCCACGACCAGCATGAGCGGGCCGGCGATGGCCGTCGGCGTGATTCGCAGGACGGCGCCCAGCAGCTCCGGGTCGCCCTTTCCCGCAATGGCGTACAGGACGAGGTGGAGGGCGCGCACCGCAAAGTACGCGATCCCGAAGACGACGCCCTCGGTGCCGAAGGCCTCGGGTGTGGCGAGCGCGACGATGAGCATGGCCCCGATCGCCGCGAACACCGCGAGGCGAACAACGCCTTCCTCCGGGTTGAGCGTGTTCGTGAGCCAGGCGTAGGCGGCCCACGCCCACCACAGGGCGGCGAGCAGCAGCAGGCCGCGGAACAGCCCGCCGGCCGTCGGGTCATCGGCCAGGAACCCGGTGACCTGGGTGATGGCGAAGACGAAGACGAGATCGAAGAACAGCTCGAGCGGCGTGACCCGTTGACCGGATTCGATCTCTGGCTCGTTCATCAGCCGCCTCGCATCGAACCCCCTGCGCCGCCGGGCAGTGATCGCTCGAGGAACCGACCTCGCCTCCGCTCCCCGAGGAACTCTCCCGCCTCGACGACAGCTCGGCCTCGAACGAGGACCGAGCGGACACTGCCCGGGACGGCCATGCCCTCGAACGGGGTGAAGTCGCTCGTGTGGTGGAGGTCGTCCTGGTCGATCACCCGATCCGCGGCCGGGTCGAACAGGACGAGGTCCGCATCGCGACCGACCTCGATCG
>DASYGU010000019.1:0-3098 GCA_035999355.1 Candidatus Limnocylindria bacterium
TGGAGGACGGTGAGCGCCTCGTGCTCCGCTTCCCGCATGGCCGTCTCGCCCTCGGCGTCGTCGTGGTCGTGGCCGAGCAGGTGGAGCGTGCCGTGGATGGCGAGGAGCGCGATCTCCTCCGCGACGCTCCAGTCGCCCTCCGCCGCCTGGCGGACGGCCTGGTCGAGGTCGATCACCACGTCGCCCAGGACCAGCGGTCCGCGCTCTGGCAGTCGCCCGTCCTCGTCGGCGAGGTGCGAGTGGCCGCGCTCGACGCTCCATTCATGGAGCGGGAAGGAGAGGACGTCGGTCGGCCCGCGCTCACCCATGTGATCAAAGTTCAGGCGGGTCATCTCCACGTCCCCGCAGAGCGTGACCTCCACCTCTGCCTCCCGGGTGGAAAGCGCGCCGCGCACCGTCTCGGCCACGGCGGCGGTCGCGATCTCGAGCGCGGTCTCGGCTGGGAGCGGCTCCACCGCCTCGATCAGCCGGGGGCGACCGACCTTCTCGTGCAGAGTGACCCCGGGCTCCATCGGTCAATCCTAGGCCAGGCCCGGCACCGGCTCAAGGAGTCCGCTGGGGCTCAGGCGCTGCGCGAGTCCCGCTCGATGGGATGGACATTCTCCGGGTAGCTGATCCGCTGGTGGTACATCCCCAGCAGCTGCTCGACAAAGGAGCCACGGATCTGGCCGATATCGCGCAGAGTGAGGTTGCTCTCGTCCAGCTGTCCGTCGGCAAGCCGGCTGTCCACGATCTTGTCGACCATCTCGCGGATGTCGGCATCGTCCTTGCGGGGCAGAGAGCGGACCGATGCCTCGACCCCATCGGCGAGCATGACAATGGCGGCTTCCCGGGTCTGCGGCTTGGGACCGGGGTAGCGGAAGGCGTCCGCATCGGGCACCTCACCCTCCTGGATGGCCTTGCCGGCGAAGTAGCCCATGACCGCCGTTCCGTGGTGCTGTGGAATGAACCCGGCGACCTGCGGCGGAAGGCCATATTCCTGGGCCAGGTCCACGCCGTCGCGGACGTGGGCGGCAATGATCCGGGCGCTCGTTTCCGGGCTCAGGTCGTCGTGGACGTTCGGGCCGCCGGCCTGGTTTTCGATGAATGCGAGCGGGTTCTTCATCTTGCCGATGTCGTGGTAATAGGCCGCCACCCGGGCCAGGAGCGGGTCGGCGCCAATGGTCTCCGCCGCCCGTTCCGCCAGGTTGCCGACCATCACCGAGTGGTGATACGTCCCCGGCGTCTCGAGCAGGAGGCGGCGGAGGAGTGGGTTGGCCGGGTTGGCGAGCTCGAGCATCTGGAACACGGTCAGGATCCCGAATACGTTGCCCAGCACCGCGAACGCGCCCACCGCAAGGATTACGGACAGGGCGGCGTTGACCATGCCGGCGACCGCCAGCTGGGCGATGCCAGTCCCGTCCAGCCCATCGAGCAGGCCGAAGGCCACGACCACCGAGACGTTGACCATGGCGAGCACCAGCCCGGCCCGGACGAAGGCGTTCAGCCGCTCGGCCTGGAGGATGATCACGAGCGAGGCGAACCCGCCGGCCGCCACGTACATCACCGGCCCCAGGGTGGCGGCGTTCACGAGGCCGGCCACGATCGCCAGGCCGATGGCCATCGCCCCGCCCGCGGCCCCGCCCAGGAGGAGGCCTGTGAGCATGACCGCGGCGGAGGTTGGCACCAGGTAGGCCACGATCGTTCCGTCGCCGGCCAGCCGGATGGCGATGGCGCTGACCAGCAGGATGAGCAGGAACAGGGTGAGGCTCCGGGGCCGATGCCAGATGGCCGGCTGGAAACGCCACAGGAAGCCGATGAGCAGGATGGCGAGGAGGGCGGCCATCAGGCTGTAGCCGATGAGCGGGAGGAGCTCGCCCTCGGGCTCGGTCAGCCCCAGCTCGGTGAGCTTCTCGAGATCGAGCGTCGTGATCGGGTCACCGGCGCGAACGATCGCCTCATCCGCCTGGACCGTGACCCGGACCGGCTCCACCGCCGCGCGCGCCTCCTGGCGGGCGGCCGCGGTCGCCTCGCTGCTGAACGCGAGGTTGGCCGCGATGTGGTCGGCCGCCAGGTCACCGGCCATCTCCCGCTCACCAGGGGCAAGGTCGACGCTGACCGCTTCGCGGGCACCCTGCCGAGCCTCGGCCAGCGCGTCCTCCCGCACGGCGCCGGCCTGTGCCTGGTCCAGGACCCGGCGGGCTTCGGCCGCAACTGCGTTCCAACGCGCCGTGGGCAGACTGGCCAGGATGGCGACCTGCGAGGCACGGAGCGTCGGAGCCGCCTCGGTCAGCCCGTCCTGGGTCTCGGCCGGCGACAGGTTCCCCGCGTCGCGGTCGGCGAGGATGGCCTGGACCGCGGTCACCTCCGCGTCATACGCCGCCAGCTGGCGCGAGCGGATCTCGGCCTGGGGCCGGATCTCGACGTAGATCGGCTCAACGTCCGCCTCCGCGTCCGCGCGGGCCGCCTCGGTCTCGGAGGTGGAGACGAACGACACCGCGCGTGGGGCGAGGATGTCCTCGGGCGCGACGTCGCCCGCATCGAGCGACACGGTGTTCGGGATGAGGTCGATGGCCAGAACGGCGAAGAGGGCCACGCCGACGAGCGCGGTGACCGCGACCAGCCGCGCCACGGTGGCACCGGTCACGGTCCGGTCCCGCGGCGCGAGAGTCCTGGTGATGAACATGGGTCCGGGATGCTACCCCGCAGACGCCTCGGATAACAGCCGGCGAACAAGGTCACTGACTTCTTTCCCATCCGCCCGACCCTTGGTCTGGGGGACGAGCACGCTCATGACCTTGCCCATGTCCGCCGGTCCGCTGGCTCCGCTCGCGGCCACGGCTTCTCGGGCCAGTCGTTCCAGCTCCTCGCCCGACAGCGGCTCGGGCAGGAATTCGCGGAGGATCGCGATCTCCGACTCCTCGTTGTCGGCGAGCTCGGGCCGGCCGCCGCCGCGGAACAGCTCGATGCTCTCGCGGCGTTGCTTGACCTGGCGGTCGAGGACCTCGATCACCTCGGTGTCGGTCAGCGCGTGGCCGAGCTCGATCTGCCGGTTGTGGTTCGCCGCCATGGCCATCCGCAGGGTGCTGACCCGCGGAGCGTCGCCCGCCTTCATGGCA
>DASYGU010000053.1:0-8419 GCA_035999355.1 Candidatus Limnocylindria bacterium
GCGGTCTTCCACGAGTTCGTGAGCCTCTCGATCCAGCACCTGGTCAACGAGATCGGCGGACGCATGCTCGAACGGTGGCCGCAGCTGGCCGAGGTCAGCTTCGAGTCGCAGAACCGGACCTGGGACCCGGGCGAGACGAACCCGGACGACCCGAGGGTGAAGACCTACGCCGACCCGCGACCGCCCATCGGCCGCATCGGCCTCGTCATGCGTCGGAGCTGAACAGGAGCGCCGCGCCGACCCTTAGCGCTCACCACCCACCTGCTCGATCACCAGCCGAGCGGATACGTGACCAAGGTCGAGCTCCAGGTCCTTGGCCTCGACTCGCGCGAACATGTCGAGCACGCGAGCGATCAGCCCGGTCCAGCCCGTCTGGTGGCTCGCGCCGAGGCCCGCCCCGGTGTCCCCGTCGAAGTACTCGTAGAACAGGATCAGGTCCTGCCAGTTGGGGTCGCGCTGGAACGTTGCCGACCCGCCGTTGACAGGTCGCCGTCCGATCTCGCCGGGGTTGACCGACGGTTCCCGCAGGAAGATGCTCGCCAGCCGGCGACTGATCTCCTGAGCCACCTCGAAGAGCGTCATGTGATGCCCGGATCCGGTCGGGCATTCAACCGTGAACTCGTCACCGTAGAAGCTGTAGAGATTCAGCAGGGCCCTGAGCAGCAGGGCATTGACCGGCATCCAGACAGGCCCCCGCCAGTTGGAGTTCCCACCGAACATCCCGCTGTCCGATTCACCCGGAAGGTACTTCACCGAGAATTCGAGCTCGCCGACCGGGAATACAAACGGATGGTCGAGGTGGTACCGAGACAGGGATCGAATGCCGTAGGGACCGAGAAACTCGTTCTCATCGAGCATGTAGGAAAGGACCCGCTCGAGCTTTCGCTTGTTGAGGATCGAAAGCAGACGGCGTCCTTTGTAACCGACAAACCCTTCGCTCGTGGGTGCCACGTACGAGAGCAGATTTGGATGTCGCTTCCTGAACAGGGCGATGAGCTCCATGAGTTTTGGATACCGCTCCAACGCGTCGCCCTCGAACACGGTGGACGCGCACAGAGGCAGGAGCCCCACCAGGGACCGGACTTTCAACCGCTGCGCCGGCCCTTCTGGTAGCCGTAACAAATCGTAGAAAAAGCCGTCCTCCTCATCCCACATCTCGTCCTGCTGATCCCCCATCCGGTCCATGGCATACGAGATCCAGATGAAATGTTCGGCGTACCGATACGCCACTTCCTCGTACATCGGATCGTGCTCGGAGAGGATCAGCGCGATCTCGAGCATGTTCTGGCAGTAGAAGGCCATCCATGCCGTCCCGTCCGCCTGCTCGAGGGTGCCACCCGTCGGGAGCTGGGCGCTCCGGTCGAAGACCCCGATGTTGTCGAGGCCGAGAAAGCCGCCCGCAAAGACGTTCCGGCCATCTGGGTCCTTGCGGTTGACCCACCAGTTGAAATTCATCATCAGGCCCTGGAACGCCCGCTGCAGGAATTGCCGATCCTCACGGCCAAGCGCGCGCTCCGTCTTGTACAGCGACAGCGTCGCCCACGCATGGACCGGCGGATTGACATCGCCGAAGTTCCATTCGTAGGCGGGAATCTGCCCGTTCGGGTGGGCGTACAGGCTGCGGAGCATGAGCAGGAGCTGCTCCTTGGCGAAATCGAAATCGACAAGCGCAAGGGACAGGGTGTGGAAGGCGAGGTCCCAGGCCGCGTACCACGGGTACTCCCACTTGTCCGGCATCGAGATCACGTCCGCGTTCAACATGTGGAACCACTCGGTATTCCGGATGCCCGCCCGGGTCGATTCGATGATCGGATGGCTCCCGTGGTCCTGCAGCCAGCGGTCCACGTCGAAGTAGTAGTACTGCTTGGACCAGAGCATCCCGGCCAGTGCCTGGCGATGAATGAGCCGCTCATCGCCGGTCAGGGCGGCGGGTGCAATCCGCTCGTAGAACTCGTCGGCATCGGCGATTCGCTGGTTGAACGTCTCATCAAATCCGGCGAGAGCGGCGTCTTCGCTGCCTGGTGCCAGACGGAGCTGCACGGTCTGGCTTCCACCGGCGGGTATTTCCAGCGCGTAGTGAGCGGCGGCCTTGGTTCCCTCCAGAGCGGGATTGACCGCGTCTGCCCGGCCCGCGACCACGAACTCATGGAATGCGTCCTTGACATACGACGTGGCATTGACCTGGCCCCACAGGCGGGCGCTGTTGCTCTCGTTCTCGGTGAACAGCAGTTCCGGCGAACCCTCGCAGGTCAGGCGCATGGTGCCGAGCTCGTGGTGAGTGGCCTCGATGACGCCGGGCTCGGCCTGGCGGAGCACGGGCCGTGGCGGATCCGGATCCCATGACCACGTGTTGCGGAACCACAGCGTGGGCATGACACGAAGGGTGGCCGATTCCGGTCCACGGTTGTGCACGGTGATGCGGATGAGCGTGGCTTCCGGACTCTCCTTGGCGTATTCGAGAAAAACGTCGAAGTATCGGTCCTCGTCGAACGCGCCGGTATCCAGCAGCTCGTACTCCGGGTCTTCCCGCGTTCGCTGCCGGTTGGTCTCCAGCAGGTCCTGATAGGGATACTCGCGCTGCGGATACTTGTAGAGATATTTCATGTAGGAGTGCGTGGGTGTGCTATCGAGGTAGAAGTAGTACTCCTTCACGTCCTCGCCATGGTTTCCCTGGCCATTGGTCAGCCCGAACAATCGCTCCTTCAGGAAGGGGTCCCGCTCATTCCACAGGGCGAGCGCGAAGCACAGCCGCTGCCGGTCGTCGCTGAGACCGCCGAGCCCGTCCTCGCCCCAGCGGTAGGCCCGTGAGCGGGCCTGGTCGTGCCCGAAATAGTCCCACGCGCTGCCGTCCTCGCTGTAGTCCTCGCGGACCGTGCCCCATTGGCGCTCGCTGAGATACGGTCCCCACTTCTTCCACGGGATCTGCAGCTCGCGCGCGTCATTCAGCCGCCTCTGCTCGGCGACGTCAACAATTGTTGATTCCACTGATGGCCTCCGCCTCCTGTTGCGCGCCAACGTTCACAGTCCGGCAATAGGCCGGGGTTAAGCGGCTGCCGAGGACGTCATGCGCCGAGACTCAGCCGCGGGAGCTCGATTGCCGGGCAGCGGTCCATCACCACCCACAGGCCCGCCGCTTGGGCGCGCTCGGCCGCCTCCTCGTCGATGACGTCCAACTGCATCCAGACCGCCCTGGCGCCTATCTCGATCGCCTCGTCGACGTGGATCCCGGCCAGGGCCGAGTTGCGGAAGATGTCGACCACCTCGATCGGGTGGCCGGCCGCGACCGCGTCACCCTGGGCCGCGAACAGGTCCGCGTACGCCCGCTGGCCGTGCACTTCGGTTTCGCGCGGGTTGACCGGGATCATCCGGTAGCCGCTCCGAATCAGCGTTCGCGCAACACCGTGACTGGGTCGGTTGGGGTTCGACGAGCAGCCGACCACCGCCCAGGTCTCGGTCTCGCGCAGGACCTTCTCGATCGTCGCCAGCTCGGAGAGGGTCATCGGGAGCGTGCGAGCTCCTGGAGCGCGGCCCGGATCCGCTCGTCCAACCCGCCCTCGATAGCGGCCACGCTGCCCGCCGCCCGACGGGCCTCCGAGGCGGTGTAGCCCAGCGATTCGAGCGCCGCGACGACGTCCGAGTCGGCCGCGCCGCCCGGTCCGACCGCGATCCCCGCGGCGTGGATCTTCTCCCGCAGCTCGAGCACGATCCGTTGCGCGGTCTTCAGGCCGACACCGGAGACGGAGGTCAGGACGTCCAGATCATCGGTGACGATGGCCATCTGCAGCCGGGTGACGGGATGAGCGCTGGTGATGGCAAGGGCCAGCCGCGGGCCTACGCCGGCCACGGTCATCAGCAGCTCGAAGAACGCGAGCTCCTCGGGCTTGGCGAACCCGAACAGTGCCTGCTGGTCCTCGCGGACCAGGTGGTGAATGAACAGGCTGGCCTCCGAGCCCGTCCGCAGCCGGCCGATCAGTGCGGGTGCCACGACCACCCGGTAGCCGACGCCGCCCAGCTCGATGATCACGTAATCCAGCCCGATGTGGGTCACCGGGCCGCGGAGCGAGCCGATCACGCGAGGCTCGCCGGAGCAAGGGCGCCGATGGCGATCGCCAGCGCATCGGTCGCGTCATCGCCCGCACCGTTGAGATGCACCCCCAGCAGTCGCCCAACCATGACCGCCACCTGCTGCTTGTCGGCCGCGCCGTTGCCGCACACCGCGAGCTTCACCTCGTTGGGCGTGGGCTCGGTGACCGGCAGCCCGTGGCGGGCGGCCACGAGCAGGGCCACGCCTCGTGCCTGCCCGACGGCCATCGCGGTCTGCACGTTGCGCTGGAAGAAGAGGCGCTCGACCGCCACCCGGTCCGGCTGGTGTTGGGCGACGAGCTGGTCCAGCGCGGCCTCGAGCTCGGCCAATCGCGCGGAGTCGGTCAGCGCCGGGTCGGTCCGGACCGTGCCGGCGTCCACGAAACGCAGATTGGAACCATCCGACGCCACGATCCCGAACCCGCAGGCGGCCGTTCCGGGGTCGATCCCGAGGGCGATCATCCGCCTACGACCGATGCCTCGAGCTGCTCCATCAGCGCATCGGGAATGTCGAAGTTGGCGTACACCGTCTGCACGTCCTCGAGGTCCTCGAGCCGCTCGACGAAGTCGAGCACGTGGCGTGCTCCCTTCTCGTCGCCGATCTCGACCCTGGTCGTCGGCTCCATGGACACCTCGGCCGTCTCCGGCGGGAAGCCGGCATCGGTCAGGGCCGTCCGCACGCCCTCGAGGCCTGCCGGATCGGTCACGACCAGGATGAACCCGCCGTCCGGGGTGCCCACGTCGGCCGCGCCCGCATCGATGGCGGCCAGCGACACCTCGTCGGGGTCGTTCCCGTTGAGCGGCACGGACAGCAGGCCGCGGTGCTCGAACTGCCACGACACCGGGGCGAACGAGCCGCCGGCCCGGGTGAAGACGGCGCGGATCTCGGCGGCGGTCCGATTCTTGTTGTCGGTCATGGTGGCGACGATGACGGCCACGTTCTCGGGGCCGAGTCCCTCGTACGTGATCTCCTCGTACTGCTCCGCATCGGCGCCGGAGCCGGTCGCGCGCTCGATCGCGCGCTTGATGTTGTCGGCGGGCATCGAGCTGGCGCGCGCCTTGTCCACGGCCATCCGGAGGCGGTAGTTGGCCTCGGTGTCCGGGCCACCCTGCCGGGCGGCGGTGATGATCTCGCGGGTCAGCTTGGTGAACAGCGCCCCGCGCTTGGCGTCATTCGCGCCTTTCTGGCGCTTGATCTGCGACCACTTGCTGTGTCCGGACATCGCCTAAGACTACGACGCGGAACCGAGCGGCGCTGCATGCGGATGACCGACGGCTTGGTCCGACAAATACAATTCGGCGATGGACTCAGTCGGGACGCCCGCACTGCTTGCGATCCTTGCCGGGGGCGCGGCGGCAACGTGGGTCGCGGGCATCTTTCTCTCACGGGCGACCGACGGAATCGACGACCACTTCGACCTCGGCCAGGCGCTGGGCGGGATGCTCCTGCTCGGCATCGCCGGAACGCTCCCCGAGATCGCGATCACGGTCTCCGCCGCGCTGAGTGGCCACCTTGACCTCGCCGTCGGCAACCTGCTCGGCGGGATCGCGATGCAGACGCTGGTGCTCGTGATCCTCGACGCCACATCGAGAAACCGGCGACCGCTGTCGAATCTGTCCGACTCCCTCGAACCGCTGCACGAAGCGGCCCTGGTCATCGGCGTGGTGGGCATCGCGGTGATGGGCACCCAGCTCGCGCCATCGGCCACGATCGGCCCGATGAGCCCCGCATCATTGGCGATCGTGATCGTCTGGCTCCTCGGCATTTTCGCCTTGAACCGCAACCGCCGGTCGCCTCGGTGGCAATCCGCCGATGCGCTCGCCGCGCCAGCGCCGGCTCCCGTTCCCGACACCCCGAAGGCTTCGGTTGGCCGATCCCGACCGATCGGCGGAACGCTCCTGATGTTCGGAATAGCTTCTGCGGTGACGCTCGTCGCGGGCGTCCTGCTGGAGCAGAGCGGCAACGCGCTCGCGGATGACTTCGGCATCAACGGCGCCATTTTCGGGGCGACGGTCCTGGCCGCGATCACCGCGCTGCCGGAGATCAGCACCGGACTCGCCGCGGTTCGCATGGGCCAGGTCGGCCTCGCGATGGGAGACATCTTCGGGGGCAACGCCATCCAGGTAACGCTGTTCCTCCTGGCCGACCTCCTGGCTGGTCAGGCGGTGCTGACGACCGCGAGCGTGGAGTCCATCTGGCTCGCATGCCTGGGCATCGTCGTCACCGCGATCTATCTGAACGGCCTGATCACCCGGCCCGCGCGCAAGGTCCTGGGCCTCGGCCCGGACTCGCTCGCTGTAGCCGTGGCCTATCTGTTCGGGGTGATCGGCCTGCTGTACCTCACGACCTAGGCTATCCGGCTTCCGCGGCGGGCTCTGGCGCGGAACCTGACTTGGCCGGTGCCGTGGCGGGCGGACTGCCCGTTGCGATGACGCCTTCGGCCGAGTCCGTGGTCGCTGGCTCTCCGCTCAGCAGGCGCATGATCGGGAGCCGGGCGGTGGCAATCAGGGCAATGATCGGGACGGCCATGAACATGCCCAGGATCCCGGCCAGGGCTCCGCCGGCCGGAATGGCGAGCAGGATGATCGCCGGGTGGAGGTGGACGGCCCGGCGATAGACGAGTGGCGTCACCACGTTGCCCTGGACGATGTTGAAAACCAGGGTGTAGATGCCCATGATCAGGATCGTGGTCGTATCCCCGAACGCGACCGCGATGAGAAACGCGAGACCGGTCGTCACGAATCCGCCCACGTACGGGATGAAGCAGGCGAAGAACGACAGGACGGCGACGGGCACCGCAAACGGCAGGCCCAGGATGAGCATGATCAGGAGCTGGGAGACCGCGCCGACGGCCGAGATGACCGCCGTGCCGCCCATGTAGCCGCCGAGGACCCCGATCGAGTCCGTCATCGTGGTCTCGAGCTCGGTGCGCTGCCAGTCGCCGAGCGGCTGGGTGATGCGGTCCCAGCCGCGGCGGCCGTCGCGGAGGACATAGAACGTGAGCAGGCTGGCCAGGACGAGCACCACGACCAGGGAAGACACCCCGGACAGGACGCCGGTCACGATCCCGGCGATCGATGTTCCGACCTGCGTCGAGGCGGTCTCGAGCCACCCGAGAACGCCATCGGTCGCGTCGCCCGCGTCGGCAGCCCCCTCCTCCGCGCCACTGATCGCGTCGCTCAGTCCGGGGCCAAGAGCAACGACCGCGACGACCATGATCGCCACGATGGCGAGCACCGACCCGCCGGTCACCACCATCGCCGCCCGCTGGTTGCTCCAGCCGCGACGACGGAGCGCCGCGACGAGGGGAACCACCGACGCGGCCAGGATCCCCGCCAGGAGGAGCGGCGCCACGACCAGGGGGACGGTGCCCAGGATCAGGATCATCCCGATGCCGACGACCAGGATCGCGAGGAGGCGCCATCCCCATTGGGCCACGCGGTCCAGCCAATGCGGGACGATGGGATTCCTGTCGGGTGCCACCTCGGGCTCGAGGGCGGCGATGATCGACGCGGTGAACGAAGCGACGAACACGGCCACCGGAACCGCGGCGAACACGCCCACGATGCCGGCCACCGCCGCGCCTGCAGGGAGGACGAGCAGGATGATCCCGGGGTGGAGACCCACGCGCGACCCGTAGACCACCGGTCTGAGCACGTTCGACACGATCCCGCGCGTGACGGCAATGAGCACCAGGAGAACGATGGCTGTCTGAGGGCCGACCGCCCCCCACGCGGCCAGCAGGATGACGCCGGTCGCGATCAGGCCGCCGATGTAGGGCACGAACCCGCCGACGAAGGCGAGGATCGCGAGCGGGGCTGCCAGCGGAACACCGAGCACGGTCAGGTACACCAGGTCGGTCACCGCCACCACCGCCGATAGCACCGCTGTGCCGCGCAGGTATCCACCGACCCGGGTCAGGGCCGTGTGTCCAGCATCATCGATCCGTTCGCGACGCCAGCCATCGGTCACCTCGATCGCGCGGCCCCATCCCTTCTCACCGTCCTGGAGCAGGAAGAAGGTCAGGAAGAGGGCCAGCAAGCCGACCGTGAACGCATTCGCAACGCTGCCGACCAGCGACGCAAAGTTGTCGCTGAGCCAGGCTTGGAAGTTCGCTGCCGCCGCAGCAATCTGCACCGCGAGCTCGGGCGAACCGGAGGCCGCCACCTGTTGCCGGACCGACTCGACGCCCGTCTGGAAGGCAGACACGAGAGTCGGAATGTACGGCGCGAACGCGAGCGCCAGGAGGAGGAGCAGCAGGCCCCCGACGAGGACCGCGGCCCCCGTCACCGCGGCCGCACTCGCGGTCCCTGACCAGCCACGGCGACGCAGACC
>DASYGU010000062.1:0-2515 GCA_035999355.1 Candidatus Limnocylindria bacterium
CGGAGTGCGGCCGCCACGAGGCGACGTGCGCGTCGATGAGGGCAATCTGGGCGGCACTGGTGCCCTCGGGCTGCTCCGCCACGTGGTACGGCACGATCCCGAAGTAGACCTCCGTCCCGTCCTTGATCCGCAGGTCGGCAAGTGGAGCGAAGAACTCGGGTCGCGTCTCGTTCTGCGGGACGGTGATCGCGAACCAGTTGACGGTGCGCCGGGCGTTGGCGGCGACGTGGCCGATGAGCTCGATCTGGAGAGCGAGGCTCTCGGGCTGCTTGAAGTGGACGTGCTGGTAGTCGCCATAGCAAAGGTGGAGGCCGGCAGGGATGTCCTGTGGCACGGCGTCGAGCAGCCGACCAAGATCGCGACCTGCCTCCGCAGACGTCAGGTCCGGAAAGCCGGGGAACGAGCCGGTCAGCGCGCCGAATTCGACGGCGACGTCCCACTGCACGGCGATGTCCTCGGGTGGGATCTCCGCCAGCAGGCGGTTGAGGTCACGGAGCATAGCCGCCGTGTATGCCGGCAGGACGGCCGGGACCTGCTCGGGCACGAACCAACCGGCGGCGGTCGCAAAGGGTGTTGGGTACTGGACCTGGAAGCGGACGTTCCCGGGGATGGTGCCATCTCCGCGGAGGGAGGTGAAGGTTCCGTAGCTCGCGAGGTAGGCATCGGCGTAGCCGGGATTGAATGACTCGAAGAACTCGGCAACGACGGACTGGTCGGTTATGCGGAGCTTGGGCAGGCCGTCGTATCCCCGCGTGGGATCGAAAACGCCTACCGTCTCGACGCCGGGCAGCGATCGGAGCCGATCGACCTGGAAGAAGATCCAGTTGTTGCGCTCCCCAGTCTCACCGTCGGGGATGCGATTGACCCGGTCGCCGATCCGTGTGGCGATCTCGCGCATGGCGGTTTCGGCATCGGCGACGGCCAATCCGCCGTTGAGGTGCGCGCCTACGGGGTTGGTCATGACAGCACTCCCATCGTTCCTCGCAGGGGCACCGCTCCCATAGGGTCGGTTGCCGGGCCGTCAACGAGCGAGGTCTCTCAGGCCACTCTGGATAGGTGTCACGCGTACGTGACGGGCCCATGGTACCCGCTGGCCCCACAGAACGGGGCGATTACAATCGGCGAGCCGGCGGGAGTAGCTCAGTTGGCAGAGCGTCAGCCTTCCAAGCTGAATGTCGCGGGTTCGATCCCCGTCTCCCGCTCCACCTCTACGATCACGAGGTGACCCGCCTCCGCGCCGCCGTGATCGGGACCGGCTTTGTCGGTCCGCATCATGTCGATGCCATCCGGCGAACCGGGTACGCGGATGTTGCGGTCCTGGTCGGGTCGAACCCGGATCGGACAGCGCGGCGCGCCGCGGATCTCGGAGTGGACCATTGGTCGATCGATACGGATGCCGTCCTGGCCGACTCGACGATCGATGTCGTCCACATCTGCACCCCGAACCACACCCATGTCTCGCTCGGGCAGGCGGTGCTCGAGGCCGGCAAGCATCTTGTCCTCGAGAAGCCGATCGCTGTGGATCGAGCAGGAGCCGAGGCGCTGGTCGAGGCCGCAGCTCGGTCGAACCGGCATGCGATGGTGGCGCTCACCTACCGCGGCTATCCGATGGTCCAGCAGGCCCGGTCGATGGTCGCCGAAGGCCACCTTGGCGAAATCCGGCTCGTCCGCGGGGGATACATCCAGGACTGGCTGGCGGACGCGGCCGACTACAACTGGCGCGTGGATCCGGAGGTTGGCGGTCGATCCCGGGCGATCGCTGACATCGGGACGCACTGGTTCGACACCGCCGAGTTCGTGACCGGCCTCCGGGTGAAGACCGTGCAGGCCGACCTGGCGACCTTCATCCCAACCCGTTCGCGGAGCCTCGACGGTGGCACGGCCTTCAGCACGGCGCGGGGTCCGGCGGAGGAGGTGGCGGTGGCTTCCGAGGATGCCGCCACCATGCTGCTGCGCTTCAAGGGCGGCGCCAGAGGAGCCTGCGTCGTGAGCCAGGTCTCGACCGGGAACAAGAACGCGTTCTCGCTCCACGTTGACGGCTCACACGGGTCGCTGACCTGGGAGCAGGAGCTGCCCGAGCGCCTCACCGTTCGGGAGCGCAGCGAGGAACGGCTCTACGTCCGTGACCCGGGCGGGCAGCAGGCGAGCGCCGGCGTCCCGTGGCTCCCGGCCGGCCACCCGGAGGGGTGGGGCGAGGCGCTGCGCGACCTTCTCCGGCCGTTCTACGCGGCCATCGCCGGCGGGAGTCCGCCAGTGGGGGACGGGGCGCCCTACCCGACCCTCACGGTCGGCGCACGGAGCATCGCCTTCGTCGAGGCCGCGCTGGCGTCGTCAACGGCTGGTGCTTGGACCGCCATCGAGGCCTGAGCCATGACGGAGAAGGCTCCCGAGGTCCGGGTCAGCTGCGCGGCCGAGCCCGGCGGCTGGGCCTGCACGGTCCGGGTGGGCGGCGATCCGGCCACCACGACCCACCATGTGCGAGTCGCGACCGAGGACCTGGAGCGGCTGGGCCGGC
>DASYGU010000099.1:0-8739 GCA_035999355.1 Candidatus Limnocylindria bacterium
TACGGGCTCATTCCCGAGTTCGTGGGTCGGATGCCGGTCGTGGTCAGCCTGGCCGCCCTGTCGCGCGACGACCTGGTCAAGGTCCTGACCGAGCCCAAGAACGCGGTCGTACGCCAGTTCGCGAAGTTCCTGTCGCTCGACCGGGTAGAGCTCGTCTTCACCGATGACGCGCTTGAGGCCACCGCACGGCTGGCCACCGAGCGCAAGACCGGTGCCCGGGCGCTGCGCACGATCGTCGAGGAGGCGCTGCTCGAGGTCATGTATGACATCCCAGAGCGGACCGACGTGACCAAGGTGGTCATCACGGCGGACACGATCGAGCACGGCCGACCACCGATGCTGGTCACCGAAACCGACGAGACCGCGCCACGCCGCCGCGGTGGCCGGGCCCGCGATGGGGCCACCCGCGAGGACACCACCCGAGAAGAGTCGGCCTGACCGATTCGGCCGCGCGGTGGTACCACCGTTCGGTCTGCCCGGTACCACCGGGCGGGCGGGGATGCCGGAGGCCCGGGGCTACGATGTCCCCGCACCGCATTCAACTGACCAACGGAGACGGGTCATGACGGCAACCCAGCGTCGCTCAGGGTTCCTCGGAAAATGGACCGCCGACGACCAGCCGCCAGAGGAAGAGCAGCGAGCCGAAACGGACATGCCTGAGCCTGCCGACACCAGCACCGTGGAGCAGACGGTGGACCCGATCGCCGGTGTGGAACCGGGGGTCGAGCCCTCCGACCAGTTCCTCAGCTCCCTGACTGCCGCCATGCGGCGGGTGGCAGACGATGCCCGCGAGTCGAGCCTGGCCGACGCCCGCGCCGCGATCGCAGCCAAGATTGCCGCCATGCGGGCCACCGCCACCGCCCGGTCCGACGAGCTGCGGACCCGCGCCGAGGCGGACGTCACCGGTATCGGCGAGTGGTCGCGAGCCGAGATCGTCCGCATCGAGGCCGAGACCCAGCGCAAGGTTGAGCAGCGCCGCGCGCAGCTGGCCGAGCAGCTCGACGAACACGACCGCCGGTCGTCGGCCGATATCGCCGCGCTCGAGTCGCAGGTCGAGCAGTACGAGGGTGAGCTCGCCCTGTTCTTCTCGCAGCTCGGTGAGATCACCGATCCGGATACGTTCATCTCCGCCGCTCGTCGCATGCCGCGCCTGCCCCAGCCCGAGGCCGAGCCCGAGGCCGATGCCGCGGTCGCCGGCGACGCGTCACCCGCCGAGCACGAGGACCGGCTCCGGACCCTCGGCATCGACCGCAACGGCGATACCGACATGGCCGAGGGCGACGCCGCTCCGACCAACGGCACCCACGCCGATGCCGACGGCGCGCCGTCGACTGCCGATGCCGAAGCCCCCGTCACGCCCGACGACCCGACCCCTGCTCAGCCGTTCGCCGAACCGCCGCCGATCGTGGCCGATGCCACCCTCGACACCACGACCACCATCGCCGCCGTCGGCCTGGGCAGCTTCGGCGCGGTGACCGCGTTCAAGTCCGCGCTCGAAAAGGCGGAAGGCGTCACCGCCGTCCGGCTGAGCCTCGGATCGGGCGGGGAGTTCGTCTACACCGTGACCCATCGTGCCGATCTGGACCTCGGAGACGTGTCCGCCGCCGCGTTGCCGGGCGCGACCGTCGAGCGCAGCGCCGACGGCGTGCTCCAACTCAGCGCGGGCAAGCACCGCTGACATCAACCAGGGGGTAGACTCCGCTCGACGGCACCGACCGTGAGGAGTACCCCTCCGACGGCCGACAGAGACGCGGGTCACGGCTGAGAGCCCGCTCGGCAAGCGAGGGCGAAGGTCGCACGCGAGCCGTCCGGGATTCGCCCGATAGCGCGAAACCGAGGATGTCGTCGGCGCGCCGGGGACATCGAACGAAGGTGGTACCACGGGCCCGCTCGTCCTTCGACGAGCGGGCTGGTTGTTTTTCACGGAGCTCTGGGCCATGGCAGACAAGGACACATCGCTCGCGTCCCGCTACGCGCCGACATCGGTCGAGCCGCGCGTCTATGAGCGCTGGCTGGCGAGCGGTGCATTCACCCCCGCTGAAGAGCCAACGCCTGGGGCTGTTCGGTTCGTGATCACCATGCCCCCGCCCAACGTCACGGGCTCGCTCCATACCGGCCATGCCCTGTTCGTGACGGCCGAGGACATCCTGATCCGCTACCACCGCATGCGCGGAGACGACACGCTGTGGGTGCCGGGCGTCGACCACGCCTCGATTGCCGCCCAGTTCGTGCTCGACAAGCTGCTGGCCGTCGAGGGCCTGGACCGGGCGTCGCTCGGCCGCGAGGCGTACCTGGACCGGATGTGGGCCTTCATGGACGAGACCCGCGACCGAATCTCGCTCCAGCTCCGCCGGCTCGGCGCGAGCGCCGACTGGAGCCGAAACCGGTTCACAATGGACGAGGGAAGCGCCCGCGCGGTCCGCGTCGCATTCAAGCGTCTTTCGGACGCGGGCTACGTGTACCGCGGCGAGGCCCTCGGCAACTGGTGTCCGCGCTGCCGGACCACGATCAGCGACCTGGAGAACATCCACCGGGACGAGGTCGGGACGCTGTGGACGATCCGCTACCACCTCGTCGGCGGCGACGGGGCTCCGGACCCCGAGCACTGGATCTCGGTGGCCACGACCCGACCCGAAACGCTCCTCGGGGACATGGCGGTGGCGGTCCACCCCGAGGACGAGCGCTACCGGGACCTGGTCGGCCGCGAGGCCGTCCTGCCGTTCCTCGGCCGCCGGCTGCCGATCATCGCCGACACGGCCGTGGATCCGACCTTCGGCACCGGCGCCGTGAAGATCACGCCGGCCCACGATCCAGACGACTACGAGACGGGCAAGCGACACGGCCTGACGCCGATCACGATCCTGGACGAGGAGGCGCGGATCAACGAGGCCGGCGGCGAGTTCGCGGGCCTCGATCGGTTCGACGCCCGTCAGCGGATCGTCGAGCGGCTGACCGCGCTCGGCGACCTGGAGGGAGAGGTCGCGCACCCGATGGTGGTCGGCCACTGCGAGCGGTGCGGGACCGTGATCGAGCCACGGCTCTCGGTCCAGTGGTTTATCCGGACCGCGGACCTGGCGGCGCGCGCACTGGCATCGGTTCGGGAAGGGCGAACCCGGATCATGCCGCCGCGGTTCGAGAAGGTGTATGCCCACTGGATGGAGAACATCCGCGACTGGGCGGTCGGCCGGCAGCTGTGGTGGGGCCATCGGATTCCGGCCTGGTTCTGTCCCGACGGCCATTTCACGATCAGCGACGAGGCCGACGGGCCGAGCGCCTGCGAGACCTGCGGACGGACCGCGACCGAGCTGACCCAGGAGACCGACATCTTCGACACCTGGTTCAGCAGCGGGCTGTGGCCCTTCTCCACCCTTGGCTGGCCGGACGACACCCCGGACTTGCGTCGCTTCTACCCGACCTCGGTGATGGAGACCGGCTACGACATCCTCTTCTTCTGGGTCGCCCGGATGATGATGCTCGGCCTGTTCCTGACCGATGCCGAGCCGTTCCGCACCGTCTTCCTCCATGGCCTCGTCCGTGCCGAGGGCGGCGTGAAGATGAGCAAGACGAAAGGCAACGTGACCGATCCCGTCGAGCTCATCGACGAAATCGGCGCCGACGCGGTGCGCCTCGCGCTGACCAGCGGGACCTCGGCCGGGAACGACCAGCGGCTGACCATGGCCAAGCTCGACGGTGCCCGGAACTTCGCCAACAAGCTGTGGAACGCCGCGCGGTTCGTGCTCGGCAGCGAGCCGATCGGGGATTCCGCAGAGGAGCAGTCAGGACCCGCCGGTGCGTCCATGCCCGAACGCTGGATTCGGTCTCGTCTGGCCGCGATCACGGCTGACACCACACAGCGTCTGGACCGGCTCGATCTCGGCGGCTATGCCGCGGCCGCGACCGAATTCGCCTGGAACGACTTCTGCGACTGGTACCTCGAGCTGGCCAAGATCGAGATGCGTGACCCGGGTGCCTCTTCCGCGGCCCGGTCGAGGAGCTGGCAGACGGCGGTCGACGTCCTCGCCGACACGCTTCGGCTCCTCCATCCGGTGATGCCCTTCGTGACCGAGGAGATCTGGTCGGCAATCGCTCCCGCGCGGCAGGGGGCGGGCGCCGCCGAACCGGATCTGCTCATGACCAGCCCGTGGCCAACGGCGGGACCCCGGGACGCCGCAGCCGAAGCGGAGTTCACCTCGCTGGCCGAGGTGATCCGGACCACCCGAACCCTGCGCACCGAGGCTGGAATCCCGGCCGGAGCGATCGTCGAACTCCACATCGCCGCCGCCAGCACGACGGCCCGCGCCGCGCTTGAGGACGGCGTGCGATATCTCGAGCCGATGGCCCGCGCCCGAACCGAGTTGCTGCCGGCCGACGCGCCGATTCCCGACGGACGCGGCGCCGCCACCGCCCTGGGCGCCGTGTGGCTGGGCGACGCCTCCGAAGTGGCCCCCACGGCGGCTGCGGGCACCGATCGCGAAGCGGAGCTGCGGGTCCAGCGCGACCGGGTTCGGGCTCTGCTGGCCGACGCGGCCTTCCTGGAGCGTGCCCCGGCGGCGGTCGTCGACCGTGAGCGGGTGCGGCTGGCCGACCTCGAGGAGCGTCTGCGCCAGATCGGGACTGGCGACGGGTCGGGGTAGAATCGCCACCGATCACGCCCGCAGAAGAGGTCCGCGTGGGATTCCTCCGTCGCAACAAGCCCGAGCCAGCCCCCGAGCCAGCCCCGCAGGTCTTCGCCCAGGTCGGCGGACGTCAGTACTCGGTCGCCCTGGCCTACCTCGCGCGGAGCGGTGACGCGATCCGGCTGGCACCCGGTCCGAATGTCGTCACCTCGCTGCCGCGGATCGTTGAGCCGCTCACCCTGGACGGGATCGAGGTCGTCGCGCCGCTCCCCCTCGAGCTTTCCTCGGCGACTCCGGCCGTCGAGCGCCTGCCCGAGCTGGAGCAGTGGATCCTTGCCCGCCGTCAGGCAGGACCGGTGACTCGCCACGCCCTCCATGTCCTCGAGCAGACCGAGGCGGTGGACATGACGATCGACACCCTGATCGTCGGCCTCCTTCACGGGGAGACCGATACGACCGGCTATCCAACCTTCGACGCGATCAGCGGCGGCCTCGCCAGCCACTTCGATGACCTGACCGGCGAACTCATCGTGCGGGCCGTCCTCGGCTGGGGCGGAAAGGGCCAGCGAGGGGATACCGAGCGCATCGGCTCGCGGATCCTCAGCAACCTCCAGCAGCAGGTCCTCGTCTCGGGGCTGCAGGTCAGCACCGCTGACACCCCCGTCCATCGCGACGCGGGCGAGGGCAAGGTCTGCGGGCACTGCGGCTTCGATGCCCGCGGCACTGGCGCGTTCTACTGCCCGAAGTGCGGGATGAAGCTCGGCGGCGCCGGCTAGTCCGGCCCGAAACGAACCGGAGGCGGCCTCGGTACCTTAGTCCCATTGTTCGCGTGAGCGAGCGCCGTCGACACTGGTGCCCCGCACCGCACCAAAAGGCACCTGATGGAACGACCCCGCGTCCTGCTTGCTGCACATGACGATGCTGCCGAGATTGCCCAGGCCCTGGTTCGTGCCGGGTTCGAGGTCATCGGCAGCGAAGAGGCCTTCGAAGCGACGATCGTGGAGGGCCACCCGCCCGAGTTCGCCATCATCGACGCCGACCTCGCGCCCAGCATCGTCCGGCGGGTCCATCGCCGCCTGAACGAGAACGGCCTCGTGCCGACCCTCATCCTCCTCGGCGACGAGGCTGGCGAGCTGGACGACGTGTGGCAGGTCTCGGACGAGTTCGTGGTCAAGCCCGTCCTGCCGGATTCCCTGGTGTATCGGCTTCAGGCCTTCCTCATCCGTGCCGGGTCGCCGGGGACCCCGTCCACGACCCCGGGCCCGACCACGGACACCGGGACCGAGCCTGGGACGGAGGCCGAGATCCCGGTGATGATCGGTGCTCACGACCCCGCCAGCGCCCGCGTGATCGCCGTCTTCGCGCCGAAGGGCGGCGTGGGGAAGACAACGGTCTCCGTCAACCTGTCCGTCGCCCTTCGGATGCAGACCCGGCAGCGTGTTCTGCTCCTGGACGCCGACGCAGGCGTCGGCAACGTGACTGCGGTCATCGACGTCCCCGCCAAGCGAGGTCTGGCCGACATGGCCGACAGCCCTCCTGAACTCTGGACCGATGATGCATTCCGGTCGCTGATCGTGAATCACGAGCCCAGCGGCCTGGACGTCCTGACCTGGGGCTTCGAGCCGGCCGATGCCGAGCGCATCGGCCCCGACCTCATGATCGCCGCCGTCCGCTGGGCCCGCCAGCACTATGAACTGGTCATCGTCGACACCCATCCCGGGTACGACGACCGCACCGTCGCCATGCTGTCGGTCGCCAACGAGATCCTGCTCACCGTCACCCCGGAGGTCGGGCCGCTGCGCAACAGCGCCCAGTTCCTCCAGCTCGCTCATGAGCTCGGGATCGACGACACGATCCGCGTCGTTGCCAACCGCGCGAACCATGGGGTGGCCATCCGCGACATGGAATCCGCCCTGGGACGCCCGGTCATCGCGACCATCGTGTCCGCTGGTGCCACCGCGGTCATGGCTGCTAACGCCGGCACGCCGCTCGTGATCCGCTTCCCGAAAGAGCGGATCACCGCCGACATCCATCGCCTGGCCCGCATCGTGGCGGGCACGGAAGAGGCCGCGTCGGTCATCCCGTCCGACAAGCGCCGCTGGTCGTTCGCCACCATCCTTCGGGCCGGGAGCGCGACGACCAACTGACCACGCGGCCCCGGAACGGCCGGGTCGCGTTGCCGACCGGCAGCCCGTCCTGCCATGATCCCGCGACGTGCCGACCTACGACTACCGCTGCCGGGACTGCGGCCACACGATCGAGATCATGCATTCCATCCTCGAGGACGGACCCGACGCGTGCGAGCGCTGTCGCGGTCCGGTCGAACGGGTCCTCCACCCGACGGGGGTGATCTTCCGCGGGAGCGGCTTCTACGTCACCGATTCCCGTGCCGGCAATACGTCCAGCGGTGGGAGCTCGGACGGCGGTGGTGGCTCGGGCAGCTCGAAATCGGGCTCTGGCTCGAAAGACGCGAGCTCGGACGGCGGTGGTGGCTCGGGCTCTGGCTCAAAAGACGCGAGCTCGGACGGCGGCAGTGGCACGGGATCGGGCGCGAAGGACTCGGGCGCCGGCGCGAAAGACGCGGGCTCGGGCGCGAAGGACTCGGGCCCCGCGACCGGGGGCAGCGACTAGGTCAGGCGCTCAGCGTCTGAGGTGCGCCGCATCGGCGGCAGAATCGGGCGGTCGAGGATACGGTCAGGCCGCAGGCACCACAGGGACGAATTGAGGCCCGCTGCGGGCCGGCTCCCGCTTCGAGCGCACGAGTCGATGCGTCCCACACGGCCGCGAGGGCGGCACTGCCGGCGGCGGAGCCGGCACCACTGGATCGATATGGAAGCGCGTCGCGCTGACCGACCGACACGGCCCCCTCGCCATGGTCGTCCAGGCCGAGGGCGTCGAGCTGGCTGCGGCGCGCGGCGAGGCTCTCGGGGATTGGTTCGGCGGACGGGGCCGGGCGCGGCACCAGCGGCCCGCGGACGAACGTGTCCCGCAGGTCCCGGCGCGGTGCGCGGACCGGCGGCTCGGCGGGTGTGGGCTCGGGGGTCTCCGGCTCGAGCTCGGCAGCGGCGGCAATCGGCTCGTCGAGCGGCTCTTCGACGGCCTCCGGCTCCTCGGCGGCGAATCCGGGCACGACCTGGGGCTCGGGAACGATCTCCGGCTCGGCAACGGTCTCCGGTTCGGGAATCTCGACCTCGGCCGCCACTTCCAGCGCCGGCTCCTCGGCGGCGAATCCGGGGACGACCTGGGGTTCGGGAATCTCGACCTCGGCCGCCACTTCCAGCTCCGGCTCCTCGACCGTGGGCTCCACCGCCTCGGCCGCGACCGCAGGCGGGATCTCGTCGGCGCTCGGCCAGGCGAGCGGGGGAGCAGGGAGCTCCTCTTCCGCGGGCCATGCTGGCTCTGCGGCGGTGGTCAGGAGCGGTGTCCCGTCCGCGGGAGCCGGCATCAAAGCCGGCCCGGCCAGACGCTCGTCCAGGCCCGCGACGTCGTCGATGCCGGCGACCGGCATGCACGAGCGACATCGGCCTGCGTCGTCGTTCCAGCAGCTGACGCACGTGTACCGCCGGCAGTCCAGGCAGAAGTTGAACGTTTCCTGGAACGCATCGATCTGGCGGGCGGCGAGGGTCTGTTCCTCGGCCCGCATGGCGTCCCCGATCGAGTCCTCCAGGCTATCGGTGCTCATGATGAACTGGCGGAGGCCAGTCACCAGGCCACGCGTCTTCTGCTTCGTCGTCATTGGCTCGGACGTGCCGAGCTCGAAACGGTTCCCGCAGCGCTCGCAGAAGGATTCGGTCAGCAGTTCAGTCATGGTCAGGACCCGTTCGGAACGGGCGGCCAGTATAGCCACGAGGCCCGGGCTTCCCGGATCGGGCCAAAGTACCGCGAAGGGCGCCGTTCGTACCCCGTGCTAGCATCGCTGGCCGATGGGCATCTTCCGGCGGCTCGAGGACTTCCTCGAGCGAGTGGTCGAGGCGCCTGCCGGACGCATGGGAGCGGCACCGCAGCCGGTGACCCTGGCCAAGCGGATCGCGCGCGCCATGGACACGAACAAGCGATTCGGCGAGGACGGCGTGATCGTCCCGAATCGCTATGTCGTCCATCTCAGCCCCACCGACTACGCCTC
>DASYGU010000151.1:0-7718 GCA_035999355.1 Candidatus Limnocylindria bacterium
CCGCGCAGCGCGGCCCGACGCACCTTGGCGTTGACCTTGACCTCGTAGCCGCGCGGGTGCGGCCCGAAGACCACGCCGCCGCCGCGCCACTGGGGCGAGTTCTTGCTGCCCTGGCGGGCACGACCGGTGCCCTTCTGGCGCCATGGCTTCTTTCCGCCCCCGCGCACCTCGCCGCGGGTCAGGGTGTCCGCGGTGCCCACCCGGCGTCCAGCCAGCTGGGCCATCGCGACCTGGTGGATGAGCGGCGTGCGGACCGGAGCGGCGAACAGCGAATCAGCCAGCACGACCGAGCCCTTCTTCGTGCCCGTGGCGGTCAGGACCGGGGTCGTGGCCATCAGGCGCTCGCCTTCCGGATCACGACCAGCCCATTCCGGGCGCCGGGGACCGCGCCACGGACCAGCAGCAGCTGCCGCTCGGCGTCGACGCGGAACACCTGGAGTTTCTGGACCGTGATCCGCTCATCGCCCATGTGGCCGCTCATCTTGGTGTTCTTGAAGACGCGCCCCGGCGTGGTGCCGGCCCCGATCGATCCTGGCTGGCGCGTGTTCGTGGAGCCGTGGGTCACCGGTCCGCGGTGGAAGTGATGGCGCTTGACGGTGCCCGCGAAGCCGCGGCCCTTGCTGGTCCCCGTCACGTCAACCAGGTCACCCGCTTCGAACAGGGTCACGTCCAGGGCCTGGCCCGGCTCGTAGCCGTCGGTCGAGTCCACGCGAAACTCGCGCATGACGGCCGGCTTGGGCGCGTCCTTGTCCATCTTCGGCAGTTGGCCGGCAACGGGCTTGGTGAGACGGCGGGCGGACCCGGCGCCGACCTGCACGGCGGCATAGCCGTCGCGCTCGACGCTCCGGATTCGGGTGACCAGGTTCGGGGCAGCGGAAATGACGCTCACCGGGACGACACTGCCGTCCTCGGCGAAGAGACGCGTCATGCCGAGCTTGCGCCCGATCAACCCAACCGTCACTCCACCCTCACATCTTGATCTCGATGTCGACGCCCGCTGCCAGCGAGAGCCGCATCAGCGCATCCACCGTCTTGGACGACGGATCGATGATGTCGATCAGCCGCTTGTGCGTCCGAATCTCGAACTGCTCCCGTCCGTCCTTGTGGATGAACGGGCCGCGGATGACGGTGAACTTCTCGATCCGCGTCGGCAACGGAACCGGGCCGACGATCTCGGCGCCGGTTCGCTGGGCCGTCTCCACGATCTGCTCGGCCGACTGGTCGAGCAGCTTGTGGTCGTACGCCCGAAGCCGAATGCGAATGCGCTGCTTGGCCATGAACCTGCCTACGCGGTGAGCGCCGTGATCACGCCCGCACCGACCGTGTGGCCGCCTTCGCGAATCGCGAAGCGCTGCCCCTGCTCGATGGCGATGGGCGTGATCAGCTCGACGTCGATGTTGACGTTGTCACCGGGCATGATCATCTCGACGCCGGCCGGCAGCTCGATGGCGCCGGTGACATCGGTCGTCCGCAGATAGAACTGCGGCCGATAGCCGGTATAGAACGGCGTGTGGCGCCCGCCCTCCTCCTTGGAGAGGACGTAGACCTCGGCCTTGAACTTCGTGCCCGGCTTGATCGATCCCGGCTTGGCCAGGACCTGGCCGCGCTCGATCTCCTCGCGCTCGATTCCGCGGAGCAGAAGCCCCACGTTGTCGCCGGCCTGGCCCTCGTCGAGGGTCTTGTTGAACATCTCGACACCGGTCACGACCAGCTGCTTGGCCTTGGCGTGGACGCCGACCTGCTCAATGGTCTCGCCGGTCTTGACCATCCCGCGCTCGATGCGGCCGGTCGCCACCGTGCCGCGACCCTTGATCCCGAACACGTCCTCGACCGGCATGAGGAACGGCTTGTCCGTCTCACGGATCGGGGTCGGGATATAGGAGTCGACGGCGTCCATCAGCTCCTTGATCGGCTTGTATTCATCCGCCTCCGGGTCCTCATTCGTGGACTCGAGGGCCTTCAGGGCCGAGCCGCGGATGACCGGGATGTCATCCCCCGGGAACTGCTGCTTGCTGAGGAGCTCGCGGACTTCCATCTCGACCAGGTCGATGAGCATCTCATCGTCCACCGCGTCCACCTTGTTCAGGAACACGACGATGGACGGGACCTCGACCTGGCGGGCGAGGAGGATGTGCTCGCGGGTCTGGGGCATCGGGCCGTCCGCGGCCGACACGACCAGGATCGCGCCGTCCATCTGGGCGGCACCGGTGATCATGTTCTTGATGTAGTCCGCGTGGCCAGGGCAGTCGACGTGCGCGTAGTGCCGCGCATCGGTCTGGTACTCGACGTGGGCGATCGCGATCGTGATGCCGCGGGCTCGCTCTTCCGGCGCGTTGTCGATCGAGTCGAACGCGCGGAAGCTGGCCCCGCCCTTGAGCGCGAGGTACTTCGTGATGGCCGCGGTCAGCGTGGTCTTGCCGTGGTCGACGTGACCGATGGTGCCTACGTTGATGTGCGGCTTGGTGCGGTCGAACTTCTGCTTGGCCATGGTGCTTTTTCTTCGATCCTCCTGGTGGTCAGCTCTTGGACTTGGCGATCAGCTCGTTGGCAATGGACTGCGGGACTTCGCTGTAGCGCGAGAACTCCATCGAGTAGGTGGCCCGACCCTGGGTCATGGACCGCAGGTCGGTGGCGTAGCCGAACATCTCGGCCAGCGGGACGTGGGCTCCGATGACGCGCGAGGTGGCCCGCTCCTCGATCCCGTCCACGCTTCCGCGGCGGGCATTCAGGTTGCCGATGACGTCCCCCATGAAGTCCTCGGGGGTGACGACCTCGACCTTCATGACCGGCTCGAGAATCGTGGGATCGGCCTTCGCGACGGCCGCCTTGGCGGCCATCGAACCGGCGATCTTGAAGGCCATCTCGGACGAGTCGACCTCGTGGAACGAGCCGTCGATGAGGGTGGCCTTGGCGTCGATCAGGGGATAGCCGGCCACGATGCCCCCGGCGAGCGCGTCGCGGATGCCCTCCTCGACCGCCTTCCAGAACTCGCGGGGGATGGCGCCGCCCACGATCTTGGACTCGAAGACGTAGCCGCTCCCCCGCTCGAGTGGCTCGAGCGTGATCACCGCGTGTCCGTACTGGCCCTTGCCGCCGGTCTGACGGACGAGGCGGCCCTCAGCCTTGGCCGCCTTCCGGATCGCCTCGCGGTACGAGACCTGCGGGCGGCCGACGTTGGCCTGCACCTTGAATTCGCGGAGCATGCGGTCAACGATGACCTCGAGGTGGAGCTCGCCCATGCCCGCGATCCGGGTCTGCGAGCTCTCCTGGTCGGTGCTGACCCGGAAGGTCGGGTCCTCCTCGGCCAACCGCTGGAGGGCGATCGCCATCTTGTCCTGGTCGGCCTTGGTCTTGGGCTCCACGGCCAGCTCGATGACCGGCTCGGGGAAGGTGATCGCCTCGAGGACGATCGGGTGGGCCTCGTCGGTCAGGGTGTCACCGGTGAACGTGCTCTTCAGGCCGACCGCGGCGGCGATGTCACCGGCGCTGACCGATTCGACCTCCTCGCGGTGGTTGGCATGGAGCTGGACCAGGCGCCCGATCCGCTCCCTGACGTCCTTGGTCGAGTTGTAGACGTACGACCCGCTCTTCAGCGTCCCGCTGTACACCCGGAAGAACGCCAGCTTGCCCACGAATGGGTCGGCGGCGATCTTGAAGGCGAGGGCCGCGAACGGCTCGCTCGGGTCGGTGTGGCGGGTGACCTGCTCGTGGGTGCGGGGATCGGTGCCGGTGACCGGGGGCACGTCGAGCGGGCTTGGCAGGTACTCGATGACCGCGTCGAGCATGGGCTGGATGCCCTTGTTCTTCAGCGCCGACCCGCACAGGACCGGAACGATCTGATAGGCGAGCGTGCCCGTGCGCAGCACGGCGCGCAGCTGATCAGGCTCGACCGGCTGTCCTTCGAGGAACTTGTGGGCGACGTCGTCGTCCAGGTCGGCCAGGGCCTCGACCATCTTGTCGTGCCATTGGCCCGCCTCCTCGGCCATTTCGGCCGGAATGGGACCGGTCTGGCCTGGGTCGTCCGCATCGGCGCCGTAGGTGATGGCCTTCATCTCGACCAGGTCGATGACGCCCCGGAACGCGGCCTCGGTCCCGATCGGGATCTGGACCGGGACGGCCACCGCGCCCAGGCGGTCGCGAATCATGTCCACCACACGCCAGTAGTCGGCGCCCGTCCGATCGAGCTTGTTCACGAAACAGAAGCGCGGAACGCCGTACCGATCCGCCTGCCGCCAAACGGTCTCGGACTGGGGCTCGACACCGGCCACGCCGTCGAACACGACGACCGCGCCGTCGAGCACGCGGAGGCTTCGCTCCACCTCGACGGTGAAATCCACGTGGCCGGGCGTGTCAATAAGGTTGATGCGGTGATCGGCCCAGAAGCAGGTCGTGGCCGCGGCGGTGATCGTGATCCCGCGCTCCTGCTCCTGCTCCATCCAGTCCATCGTGGCCGCGCCCTCGTGGACCTCCCCGATCTTGTAGATCTTCTTGGTGTAGAAGAGGATCCGCTCGGACACGGTGGTCTTGCCCGCGTCGATGTGGGCGATGATCCCGATGTTCCGGGTCCGCTCGAGGGGATACTCGGTCGCCATCTCGCTGCCCTTGGTTCGCGGGGCGGTCGCGACTACCACCGGAAGTGGCTGAAGGCCTTGTTGGCCTCCGCCATTCGGTGCGTGTCTTCGCGGCGCTTGACGGCGGCGCCCAGGCCGTTCGAGGCGTCGATCAGCTCGGCTGCCAGTTTCTCACTCATGGATCGGCCGTTCCGCTTGCGGGCGGCTTCGATGAGCCAGCGCATGCCAAGAGAAACGCGCCGATCGGCGCGTACTTCGACGGGGATCTGGTAGGTCGAGCCGCCGACCCGCTTTGGCTTGACCTCGATGAGCGGCATCGCGTTGCGCATCGCGCCCTCGAGGACCTCGATGCCGGAGCGCCCGGCCTGGGACTCCGCGCGAGCCAACGCATCCTGGAGGATGCGCGAGGCGAGCTGGCGCTTGCCGCCATGCATGAGCTTGTTCGTGAACTGGTCCATGGTCAGCGCCGTGCCCGACAGGGTCTCGTCGTACTTGGATTTGCGGGCAACGGTGGCGCGGCGCGGCATGGGACTAGGCCTTCCCCGCCGACTTGGCGCCGTACTTGCTGCGCCCCTGCCGGCGATCCCGGACGCCGGCCGCGTCAAGCGGACCGCGGATGATGTGGTACTTGACCGCCGGCAGGTCCGGCACCCGACCGCCACGGACCAGGACCACCGAGTGCTCCTGGAGGTTGTGGCCGATGCCGGGGATGTAGGCGGTGACCTCCATCCCGTTCGTGAGTCGGACGCGGGCGACCTTCCGAAGCGCGGAGTTCGGCTTCTTGGGCGTTCGAGTCATGACCTGGAGGCAGACACCGCGTCGCTGGGGCGCGCCGCGCCCCTCGGAGGCGGTCTGGGTCAGGTTGTTGAACGTCCGCCGCAATGCGGGCGCCTTGACCTTCTTCCGAACCGGCTTGCGGCCCTTGCGGACCAGCTGGTTGATGGTCGGCAACCGATACCTCTGGTGACTCTGCAGGGATGATGGTGGACGGGTTCCGCATCGCTCCGACGGACCCTGGTGGGGGCACGGACCGAGAGGGTCAGACCCTCTTGGCGGAACACACACGAACGGCGTCCCGTGGCGTGGGACACCGATCTGGGAGTATAGGTTCAGCGCGGATTGAGTGTCAATTGTGGGCCCCCGGGACCACCCCGTGCAGGTGGGTATCCCGTACCGGAACACGGTCCGCTAGGATCGCCCGACATGGCCGAAACCGCCGAGACCGAAGCCCCTGATCTGCCGCGCGAGCCCGCGATCGGCGCCGAGGAAGGCTCAGGCGACATGCGGGTCGGCGTTTTCCTGGCGATGGCCATGTTCGTCCTCGTCGTCGACACGTCGCTCATGAACGTGTCCATCTCGGCCGTGGTCCAGGACCTGGGCACGACGGTGAGCGGCGTGCAGTCGGCGATCGCACTCGAGGCGCTCGTCTCGGCAGCCTTCATCCTGATCAGCAGCAAGGTGGGCGACCTCATCGGGCGTCGTCTGGCCTTCATCCTCGGCCTGATCGGCTACGCCATCGGGGCCACGGCCATGGTCCTGACCCAGACCCTGGGCCCGGTCATCTTCTTCTGGGCGATCCTCGGTGGACTCGGTGCGTCGCTCCTGCTCCCCGCCATGCAGTCACTCATCCATGGCAACTTCACCGGCGCGGCCCAACGACGGGTCTACGCCATGGTCGGTGCCTCGGCCGCCATCGCGGCCGCGGTCGGTCCCCTGGTGGGTGGTTTCATCACGACGTTCCTCTCGTGGCGGGTGGGGTTCGCCCTGGAGGTCGTGGTCATCGTCGTCGTCCTGGCGGGCATGCGTCTCGTGCGCGATGCCCCCTACACCGGGGAGCGAGGGATCGACGTGGTCGGCGCCGGGCTGTCGGTGGTCGGAATGGGCGGGATCGTGCTCGGCATTCTCGTATGGCAGGAGGGCGGTGAGGCTGTCGCCGCGTTCCTGGTCGCGGGCGCGGTCTCGCTCGCGCTCTTCGCGTGGTGGCTCGTCCGCCGGAAGCGCCAGGGCAAGCTGACCCTCCTCGACCCTGACCTGTTCCGCTCGAAGCACTTCCGACTCGGCGTATCCGAGCAGGGTCTCCAGCAGATCGCCCTGGGCGGGACGATGATCGCGCTCCCGATCTATCTCCAGATGGTTCTCGAGTACAACGCCCTCGAGTCCGGACTCTCGATCGCCCCTCTGTCCCTGAGCATGTTCGCGGTTGCCCTCCTCGCCGGACGGCGGGCGGGGAACACCCGTCCGAGCCTGATCATCCGAGGCGGCTTTGCCCTGCTCGCACTCGGGGCGGCCATCCTCCTCCCCATCGTCCCGCGCGCGGATTCGGGATGGTGGCTCGCGATTCCGCTCCTGATCGCCGGGTCCGGTCTCGGGCTGCTGGTGTCCCAGTTGAACAACTACACGCTTTCCCCCATCTCCGAGGAACGGATCAGCGAGGCCGCGGGGGTGAACTCTGCGGCAGGCTCATTCGGGCTTTCGTTCGGGTTGGCGATGGCTGGCGCCGTCCTGATGGGCAGCCTGGCCCTGACCTTCACCAACATGGCCGCCCAGAGCGAGGTGCTCACGCCGGACGAGCAGCAGCAGGTCGCCGCCGCCCTGGAAGAGGACGCGCAGATCATGAGCAATACGCTGCTCGAGGAGCAGCTCGCCGGTCAGCCGGAGGATGTCCAGGCCGAGATCATCCGGATCAACACCGAGGCGCGGCCGCTGGCCCTGCAGTTCGCCCTCCTCGTGCCACTCATTGCCGCCCTGCTGGGCCTCGTCAACTCGTTCCGGATGGTCCGGCTCGGCGACATCAAGCCGAAGGCGAACCTCGAGGGCGTCTCGCTCGGCTGAGCGCCTGTCGGCTCAGCCGGTGAGCGAGCCGTCGCGCAGGAGCTGGGTGTCCAGGCGGAAGACGAAGGCCTTCGCCAGGGCGATCTCGATGCAGACCTCGGCGCCCGGAACGTGCCCCTCGCTGATGCTCACCACCCATGGCTGGGCGTTGGTGTCCACGCTCGCGTTCGCCACGCCGTAGCACTCAGGGACGCCGCCCCAGAACTGGACGGTGAGGGTGGCGCCGTCGCCGCTGAGCAGGTAGCCGGTGACGGATACCGGGATCGGATTCTCGACGCCGGCCACGACGTCCACGACCTCGGCGTCGGGCGCGAG
>DASYGU010000159.1:0-5029 GCA_035999355.1 Candidatus Limnocylindria bacterium
GCTCACCGTACGGTGAGCGCGTTTCGGGGTCAGGGCCGATCAATCAGACCGAGCCTCGTCAATCAGACGGAGCCTTCGCCGGACCTCCCACGGCCCGTCACGAGGCCGTAGCCGACCACGAGGATGATCGCCCCGATGACCGCCGTCACGATCGAGCTGATGTCGAACGGGCCGCTGATCGGGTCCGTATTGAACAGGAGCCCGGCCAGGAACCCTCCGACGACTGCGCCGGCGATTCCAAGAAGGATGTGACCGATGACGCCAAGGCGCTCGTCACCCTTCACCAGCAGGCCGGCCAGCCAGCCTGCGATCGCGCCGAGCACGATCCACGCAATGATGCTCACAGTTTCCTCCACCATTCCATTCCCAAAACGTTCACCCGATGTGGGTGATTGGAGTAACTGTCCTGCCCAGGCGGATCCGTCCGCCTCTGTAACAAGGCCAACCCGTATTGCAAATGGCTGACAGTCGTCGCGGAGGTCAGTCGGTGGCGCTGGCGTCGGCTACCGCGTTGGCTGGCGCGTCGCCATCCAGCGCAACCGGCTCGGTGGGCGGTTCGACGTCGAGCAGGTAGCCGATTCCCTGGAACGTCTTGATCCGTCCCATGTCACCCGGGGCGGAGCCGAGCTTGCGACGGACCCGGCTGATCCACACGCGGAGGTACTGGACGTCGTCGCGGTACTCCGGTCCCCAGACCTTGGTCAGCAGCTCGCTGTGGACGACCACCTTGCCCGCGTTGGCGGCGAGGTGCTGGAGCAGGAGCCACTCGGTCCGCGACAGGTGAACCAGCTGGCCGTCCTTGTGGACGATCCGCCGTTCGAGGTCGATCTCGATGTCGTCGAATCGGAGGATTCCCTGCTGGGGAGCCACGCCGGCCGCCCGCCGCAGGACCGCGCGCACACGGGCGGCCAGCTCGTCGGGGTGGAACGGCTTGGCGATGTAGTCGTCGGCCCCAAGGTCCAGGCCCTTCGCCTTGTCTGCGGTCGAACCCTTGGCCGTGAGCAGGATGACCGGGACCGGTTGTCGCTGCTGCAGCTCGCGCATGACCTCGATGCCGTCTCGGTCCGGCATGACGATGTCCAGGAGCACGATGTCGGGCCGATATTCCTCGGCGGCCGCGATCGCCTCTTCCCCGCTGGACGCGGTCACGACACGGAAGCCCTCTTCATTCAGGGCGATCGCGACCAGCTTCGTGATCCGCGGCTCGTCATCCGCAATCAGGACCAGGGGTTGCGTGCTCACGGCACCTCCGTGGTCGAACCTACCAGATAGGGAAAGACCGCTGCGACCCCCCGTCCTGGGTCGCAGCGGTATGAATACGCCCGGTCAGAGCGTGGACGCGGGCGGTACGGACTGGACTGGCGCACTGGACGGCGGCGCCGTGTCCGGGGTATCGGTCGCGCCTCCACCGGTACCCGGACCGAAGCCGAACCACCAGATCCCGACCAGCACGATGGCGACCAACGCCACGATGGCAACGACGCCCATGCCCCCACTGCTACCACCACCATCCTGGGTGTTCTGCACCACGACCGGCGGCGGGGCACCCGTGGTCGAGGGAGGTGGGGTCGCCTCGCGCTCGTCCTGTGCATCAGGAGTCTGGTTGGCCATTTTCGGTCTCCAAGTCATTACCTTCGACCCGGAGATCGTCGCTCCCGCGATGTCGCAGCCGCGCCCGCACGGGTCGAACAAAGACATTGCAGCGGCATGACAGTCCGCCCCGTCAGCCGAGGGCCTGCTCCGACGCGACCTCGAGGACCGCGAGCCGGAGATCACGGGCGGTCCGTAGGCCGGTCACCGCTCGTCGACCCGGCTCTGCCCGCGGGCCGATGACAATCGTCCGAGACCAACGAGCGGAACCGGCGTCCGGGATATCGGTCGAGAGGTACCACGCGCCGGCGAGGGTCTCAGGCACGGTGGACCGATCCTCGACGACCACCGTGGCGAATCCGAGCTGGGACGCCGTGAGGAGCGCATCGTCGCGATCGTCGGCGAGGAGTCCGGCGTCGACATAGAGCGTGACCGGCTCCGTCACCATGTCGGCCCGGCCCGACCGGCTTCGACGGGAACCAGCGGGAACTCGTCGTCGGCGTCCATCGGCCAGACGGGAAGGGCGAAGCCGAACTCGGAACCTCCTTCCTCCCGAGGGCGCGTCCAGATCCGGCCCCCCATGGCCTCGACCAGCCGATGGCAGACGAACAGGCCGATGCCCACGCCAGTCGCCATCTGGGCGGTCTCGGCCCCTCGGTAAAAAGGCTCGAACACCCGGGCGGCCTCCCGCTCCGACAGGCCTCGGCCGCGGTCGAGGACCCGGACCGCGACCTCGTCGTCGCCGGCTGCGACCAGGACGTCGACCGGCGACCCCGGCGGGCTGTACTTGATCGCGTTCGAGATGAGGTTGTGGGTCACCTGGCGAATGCTCGTCTCGTCGCCGGTCACCGGAGACAGGCCGGCGTCGGCCGTGACTGTGATGGACGACCCCTTCGCCCTCTTCTGGTCCTGGGCGGCCACATCCGCGACCAGGTGCTGGAGGAGCGCGGGCTCCTGACCGACCTCGACACCACCCTCGACCTTGGTGAGCACCAGCAGGTCGTCGATGAGGCGGGAGAGGCGTTCGGCCTCGAACACGATGTCCGCCCGAAGGTCATTCCGGGTTGCCGCGTCCAGCCGGTCGCCCATCCGTTGCAGGAGGGTCGCCCCGCCATACACGGCCGTCATCGGTGTCCGGAGCTCATGCGACAGCAGGCTGAGAAACGCGTCCCGCAGCAGCTCCCGCCGACGAGCCTCCGTCACGTCGCGCAGGAGGATGACGCGACGGTTGGCCTCGCCCTCGGTCAGCAACGGGAACGACGACAGCTCGACGCGGCGATCCTGGTCCATGAGCTGGAACTCGGCGGTCATCGGTCCGTCGTGAGAGAGCTGATCGGCAAGGTTCGTTCCATTCGCGGACGGCGCCAATACCATGGCCAGGTCCGCGAAACGGTTCAGGCGGTGCCCCACGATCTCGGTCGCCGCCCCGTTCATGAGCGCGATCGTGTCGTCGGCATCCACCACCATGATTCCGTCGCCGATCGCGGCCACGATGGACTCGAGCTCCGCCCGGATGGCGTGCTCCGCCCGCCTGGATGTGCGCGCGCGGTCCCGGGCGACCTCGACACGCCATCGCGCGCGATAGAGCGACTCGACGATGGCCGTGCCCACCAGGCCGGCGACCGCGAAGCTGAAAAGGCCCAGGTCATCGAGCGCGGGAACGAACTGTTCGAGTCCAAGCGGGCCGGCAAACAGCACGAGGAGCAGGAGAGTCGCGATGAGGCCCGACCACAGCCCGCCAAGCCAGGCCAGCACGATGACCGTGGCGACGGCGACCAGGAGCCCGAGGTCGCGCCGAATCGGCGCGTCGGCAAGGACGAACAGCATGACGCCGCCCACGGGGACGGCGACAGCCAGGGCAATGGCCGGCAAGCGGGCCAGCCGATATCTCTGGCGCTCCACGCGCGGAGTGTGAACGGAGTTGGCCGGTTCGTCGATCACCACCGCGCTTCGTCCTCCCGACTCGCCGGACACGTGGAACGCCGGCAGGGAGGGTCCCCTGCCGGCGTGTCAATTCCGAGGTGTGTCGATCGCTAAACGCGAGCGCTGCCGCGGCGCAGGAAGTTCACTGCCCAGACGGCCAGGATCGCGCCGATCGTCGCCGTCACGATGGACGACACGTCGAGCGCGCCATCAATCGGACTTGTACCCAGCAGTGCCCCTGCCAGGAAGCCGCCGATGAGGGCACCGACGATGCCGAGCAGAACGTGCCCGATGACGCCCATTCCCTCGTCGCCGCGGACAAGGAAGCCGGCCAGGTAGCCGGCGATCGCCCCGAGGACGATCCACGCAAAAATGCTCATGACTGCCTCCATTCCCTACTGGAGGCCAGTTTCCGCGCCGAGGCGCTGCGAGACTGCCTGGGGACCCGGAGGATTCCGTTGCATTTCCGTCGCAACGAGTCCGCGCACGGATGCGCAGGGGCCGGGGCGAGGCGCTAGCGCTTGTGGGTCTTGCGCCCGCCGGCCGGTGTGGGCTTGGCTCGGACCCGCGTGTCACGCCGAGGCGGCGGGACATACCGATGCCGGCGCAGCTCGTTGTTGGCCGCCGCCACGCGCGGGGGGTACCGGATGAATGCGCCGAACGCGGCGGCCGCCATGCCGGGGATGACGATGGCCAGCACGATGAACAGCGAGACGTGGATGACCGCCAGGAGCGGGACCATGATCCAGGGCACGAGGATGGTCCAGTACACCCATTCATGCATGGCCAGGTGGGCCGGATAGCGGCGGTATCGCCGCTGCGCGATCCAGTACACGATCGACGCGCCGATGCAGATCACGATCGCGCCCACCCAGATCAGGGTGAACATGTTCGGGAAGTTGGTCGGGTTCAGGGCGTCGAACAGGATGTCCATCGGCGGGCGAGTGTACCGAATGACCTGGCCGGCGTTAAGGGCCTGCCTCCGGGCCGGCCCTTCGAGGTATCCCGGTGTTAGCTATGGGAGGCCGGTCATCGAGACGTCGCCGAGCCACACCGACGACGACTCGTCCCCCAGCGACTCGACCAGGAACTCCGGACCGCGGGCCTCGGCCGCGACCGCGATGACGTGGATGCCCTGGCTGTCCGGGATGTCCTCGGCGACGAGCGCCGGCATCGGGTTGGCGCACGTCCAGCTGAACCCTTCGGGGCTGGCGGCCACGCCGACCTCCGCCGTCGACAGGTCCGGTGCCAGGCCGTTGTAGAAGAGGAGGTAGCCGTCATCGACCTGGCGGAGCCGAGGGATGGCAATCGAGCGGCTGTCGAACTCGCCACAGAGTCCCGGCTCGACGACCGGGTCCGGCTGCTTGGTCCAGGCCACGCCATCAGTCGACGTGGCAACCCCCAGCCGTCCCTCATTCGGAGCGCTGAGACTGGAGCCGGCATAGAGCATGAGGTAGCCGTCGTCGACGTGGACGACCGACGGGAAGTCGAGGCCCGCTCCGTCCCACGCGCCGAC
>DASYGU010000172.1:0-4736 GCA_035999355.1 Candidatus Limnocylindria bacterium
AGGAACTCCACGCCACGACCACGCAGGGTTCGGACGGTTCCGACGATGTCGGTGGTCAGCATCGCGATGTGCTGGGTCCCGGCGTCGAGGTAGTAGTCCAGGAACTCCTGGATCTGGCTCTTCTTCTTCCCTTCGGCGGGCTCGTTGATCGGGAACTTGATCCGCCCATCGCCGTTCTGCATCACCTTGCTCATGAGCGCGCTGTACTCGGTGTGAATCGCGTTGTCGTCGAAATGGACGAGCTGGCTGAATCCGAGCACCTCGCGGTAGAAGTCCACGAACCGATTCATGTCCCCGAGCGGCACGTTGCCGACGCAGTGGTCGATCATTTCGAGCGTCTGGCCGGCGCCGGCCGGCGCCGGATCCTTGATCCGATGGAACCCGGGGGCGTAGGTCCCGGCATAGTCGGATCGATCGACGAAGGTGTGGAGCACCTCGCCGTAGGTGTGGATGGCGGACGTCCGAAGCACGCCCTTGTCACCGGGCGTCTCGGTCGGCTCGAGAGCGGACACGGCGCCGCGCGACGTGGTCTCCCGCCAGGATGACGCCACGTCGTCCACCGAGAACGCGATGTCGTGGACGCCGTCGCCGTGCTTGCGGACGTGCTCGGCGACCTCCCCGTCGGGGGTGAGCGGGGCGGTGAACACAAATCGGATGTCGTTCTGGACGAGCACGAAGCTGGACCGATCCCGGATGCCGGTCTCCAGCCCGGCATAGGCGACCGGGGTGAAGCCCCACAGTGTCCGGAAGTAGTGCGCGGCCTGCCTCGCGTTGCCCACCCAGAACTCGACGTGGTCGATGCCCTTGAGCGGCAGGAAGTCGGTGGTCTCGGCGGTTGGTGCCGGCTTGGTCGTGGCCATGGGTCCGGGTGCCTCCTGTTCGGGACCGATGGTACGCCGTCCAGCCAAGCATTCCGCCTGCGAGCCATCCCGTATGCTCGGCCGCCATGCGATCGTCATTGCGGCTGACTTTGCTGCTGTTCGCCCTGCTCGCCGTTGGTGCATGCACGTCCTCCGATCAGCCGACGGCCCCGGAGAGCCCATCGGCGGCCCCGACGGCCAGCGCCGCTGCGGCCGGGAACCTGCCTCCTGGCTGTGAGCCGATCGACATTCGGACTCCCAGTGGAGCACGCATCGTGCTGGACGGAGCCTGGATCGAGGTCGACACCCCTGTGCAACCCATGACCTGGTGGATTCGTACCCAGGGGGACTGCGTCTGGGGCGCGGGTCAGGTCGATGACGTCCCGCCAGACAGGACCATCAGTGCGGTGCCGGACCTCGTTCAGAGTCTCGCCGGTCACATCGGGTCGGACCTCGTGATTACGGGGGAGATCCTCTGGCTTGGGCCAATGCCCATCGCGGCGCCGAGCATCCCCTCCAGGTACGCCCCCCTGCGGATGCTCATCGACGTCGACGACACGGGCCGGATCCTCCTGCGTGAGGACCGTGAGCCGGGAGTGTCCGGCCCGCGATGTCCGGCACCGGGCGGCTACTGCCCGGCGCCGCTCGTTCTGCAGCCGGCTGACTAAACGGCGCGGGCCTGTATCCTGCGGGCCATGATCATTCTCGCCATCGTCATTATCGGTCTCGTCGCCGGCTGGGTTGCCAACCGCGTGGTCGGCGCCCGCCGCGGGTTCACCCCGCTCGAGCTGTTCATCGTCGGTCTCGCCGGCTCGGTGGTCGGCGGCACCCTGTTCAGCGTCCTGCTCGGGGAGGGATTCGAGCTTCGCCCGGGCGGGTTCATCGGTGCCTCGATCGGCGCCATCCTCCTCCTCGCCGTCTACGGGCCGATCCGCGACCGGATGGCGGCCCGCTAGCCGACCTCGGCCGCGAACGCGACGTCGATCATCCGCTCGACGGCCGCCGCCAGCTCCTCGGGACTGAGGTAGGTGTGCTCCTGGTTCTCCTCGCCTGAGTCGATGTCGACCGCTACCCCCAGGCACGCGGCCTGCACCCCCTTGGTCGCGGCCAGGTAGAACAGGACGCTGGCCTCCATCTCGACGCACAGGATCCCGGCGTCGCGCCAGGGTCGGACGAACTGCGGATCAGGATGGTAATGCGAGAAGACGTCGATGCTCGCGATCGGACCAACATGGTGCGGGACAGCCAGCTTCTCGGCCGCATGGACGAGGGCATGGGTGAGCGCGAAGTCCGAGGCCGGGGCATACGGCTTCCCGCTCATGAACGTGGCGACCGTGCCGTCGATTGGCGTGGCCGAGGTCGCGACGATGAGATCTCCCAGGCCGATGTCACCGCGGAGCGCACCGGTCGTGCCCACCCGAACGAGCTGTCGACCGCCGAGCCGGATGAGCTCCTCGACGACGACGCCGATGGATGGCCCGCCCATGCCCGTGGTCTGGACGCTGACCGGGCGACCGTTGATCGTCCCGGTGTAGCCAAGCAGCCCGCGATGCTCGGTGACCAGCCGGGCGGCTTCGAGCCCGCCGTCGAACCGTGAGGCGATCATCGTCGCCCGGCCCGGATCGCCGGGAAGGAGCACGAATGGCGCGTAGTCGCCGGGCTCGGCGTGGAGGTGGATCTGCGGCATGAACCAAGCCTAGCCGGTCAGGGCAACGGCTAGCATGCTGGAGGGAGTCGGTACGCCGAGGAGCTCGAGTTCGCGGTCCGGATGGCGAGGTCGGCAGGGACGCTGATCCTCGAGTCCTACGGCCGGGTTGGCCGGGTTCGGCACAAGAGCCGGCGGGACGTGGTGACCGATATCGACTACCGCTCCGAGGCGCTCATCGCCAGGCGCATCCGCCGTCACTTCCCGGAGGACGGGATCCTGGCCGAGGAGGCCGGTGCCGATCGGGTCGGCGGTCCCGATGGGGCGCGACGGTGGTGGGCGATCGACCCGCTCGACGGGACGGTGAACTACGCCAACGGGATCCCGTATTTCTGCGTCTCGATCGCGCTCATCGAGGACCAGGTGCCGGTTCTCGGCGTCGTCTTCGATCCGCTGCGCGGCGACCTGTACACCGCGACGAGCCAGTCGGCCGCCCGGCTGAACGGGGCGCTGGCGAAGGCCTCGACCAAGGAGTCGCTCGGCGACTGCGTCGTGAGCCTGGCGATCATCGGCCGAGGTGGTCTGTCCCGAGAACGGAAGATCGCGCCCGAGATCCGCATCCACCGTCGGATGGGGAGCGCCGCCCTGTCCCTCGCATCGGTCGGTGCCGCGCGGTTCGACGCATTCGTCCAGAACGGCGGGCTCAGCCTCTGGGACGTGGCCGCTGCCGGGCTCATCGCGGAACGCGGTGGCGCGGTCGTCACCAACCTGGCCGGCGGGCCGTGGTGGCAGCCACGGCGCAAGGGCGCGGTCCAGAGCATCGTCGCCGCTCCCGAGCCGCACCACGCCGAGATCCTCCGCCTGCTCCGGGAGGCCGGGACGCGGGTCCACTTGCGCCGGTGACCATTCGTTCCGCTGCGTTTGCGCTCATCGCAATGCTGGCGGCGTGCGCGTCGCCATCCACGTCGCCGTCGGCCACCTCATCCGCGGCTGGCCCATCTACGACCGAAGTATTCGCGGGCCTGCCGACTGGATGCCACCCGATTGACATGCGTTCTCCGACCGGCGACCGCGTCGACCTGACCGGAACCTGGGCAGGCACCGGATACCTGGCCGGCGATGACGAAGTGGCCTGGCTGCTCCAACTTGGGGACTGCGTATACGGCACCGTGACCAGCGCAGAACTCAATTCGGAGTCAGGATCGGAGATCGCTCGTCGCTCGAACCTCGCCGGACGCGTCGCCGCGGATTTCAAGGTGGATCTCGACGTCATCATCCTCGACCAGCCGCCCGGGGCATTCAGCTTCGCCGAGTACACCACGATGGCCATGCTGATCGAATGGGAAGAGGACGGTCGAATTCGCCTTCGCGAGGACCGCGAGAGGGGAGTTGAGGCCATCCGATGCCGAGGCGTGCTCTGCCCAGGGGCCACGACCGCACCGATCCCGGTCATCTGGTATCGCCTGGACGCCGGCGGGCCCTAGGGGAGATTCTCGAGCGCGGTTCCGAGCATGGACAGCGTGCGGGCGGTCGCGCCCCAGATGCGGTGGCCGCCCCAGAAGTAGACCCCCGTCCTAAGCACGACCCCGGGGACGGTGATCTCCTCCTCGGTCACCCCGTCCGGGACCAGCAGACGGTCGAGCGGTAGCTCGATGACCTCGGTGACCTCATCCAGGCCCAGGGTGAGGCCGGGCCGATGGTCGGCCACCGCGACAATCGGCACCAGCTCGAAGTTCGACACGGGGATCCAGACCGGGTCGAGCCGACCAACGACCCGAACCGACGCCGGGTCCAACCCGATCTCCTCCTGCGCTTCGCGGAGCGCCGCGTCCTCCAGGCTCGCGTCGCCCTCTTCCACGGCTCCACCCGGGAGACTGATTTCTCCCGGATGGGAGGCCAGTTGGGCATGCCGCACGGTGAGCAGGATGACCAGCTCCGCCTCGGCGGGATAGATGAGGAGCAGGGTGGCGGCATCCCGGGCGGTCGGAAACCGGGATCGATCGAAGCGCCGCGCGTCCTCTGTGGCGAGCGCGGGGTCCGGCACGGCACGGCGAGGCACGAACCGCGGGTCCACCGGGATGGGCCGCTCGACGGCCGCCAGCGCACGAGCCACCAGGGCCTGCCAGTCGCCTTCAGCCCGTAAGATGCCCATATGACCTCCGCGCCGCGCAGCCGAGACGACGCCACCCGGGCCGCCCTGCGCGAGACCCGCATTGTGGCCAACCGGGTGA
>DASYGU010000195.1:0-2948 GCA_035999355.1 Candidatus Limnocylindria bacterium
GGCCGGGCAGCCCACGGAGGCCGCCGGGCACCGCGGTGTGCGCCACCGCACGCCAGGTGGAGACCGGCGCGGCCTTGCCACGGATCTCCCATGTCCCGGCTGGTTCGTAGGCGATATCGCGCTCGGTCGCAGCATGGACCGCGGGCCCGACCACGATCTCGCCCGGCGCGGCGTGCTCCTCGAGCCGAGCGGCGAGGTTGAGGACGTCGCCGGTGGCCATCGTCGACCCGCCGAACGGATCGCCGACGACGACCTCGCCAGCCTCGATTCCGATCCGCAGCTGGAGCGCGATCCCGTGCCGCTGGGCGGCCTCAGGAGCCAGCGCTGCCAGCCCGTCGCGGACGGCGAACGCGGCGCGGACCGCGCGCTCGGGATCGTCCTCGTGCGCCTGCTGGAGCCCGAACAGGGCCATGATCGCGTCGCCGCGGAACTGCTCCGCGCTGCCGCCGAACCGGCGGATCTCCGCGATCGAACGCTCGAAGAATTGGGAAACCACCCCGCGCACGACCTCGGGGTCGAGCTGGTCCGACAGTGAGGTCGACGCCACCAGATCCGCGAACAGGGCGGTGACGTGGCGTCGTTCCTCGGCCCCCACCCTGGTCACGAGCGCGTGCCCGCAGTTCGCGCAGAACCGGGCGTCGTCGGGCGTGGGTTGTCCGCAGTTGGGGCAGGGCGTCATACCGATTCGAGTGTAGGCCCGCGTGCTGGCAGCGGAAACCGTCCCGCCGGTCGGGTCAGATGCGCTGCATCCTCAACCGATCACCGGCGAAGGCATAGATCCCCATCGTGATCGCGAAGTGACCGACCATGGCCGGAATGACCGATTGGGTGCTGATCGTGACCAGGCCGCAGGCATAGCCGAGCAGCACCGAGCCGACCACGAAGTACCAGTCCCGCTCGCGCCACACGCGCCGATGGGCGGCCCCGAACAGGATGGCCTGGAGCAGGACGGCGAGCGACGGGTTCAGCCCGCCGACGAGCATGAGGCCCAGGATCACCGATCGGAACTGGAGCTCCTCGGCCACCGCGTTGAGCGCCGCGGCCACCGACCGGCTGGGGAGCATCTCGAGCGGGAGGGGCAGGATGGCCCGGAACCGGACGAGGGCCAGCGCGGCGCCGTTCAGGGCACCGACCACCCCGAACGCGATCATCGCGGGGACGAGGTCGGCGGGATCCCCGCCGACCAGGAACAGCGACGCCCGGCCGCGGGGCAGGATCAGGATGATCCCGGCCGTGAACAGGAGGACGAGCCCGTAGTAGCTCAGCGGCCCCATCCACCGCGATCGACTTCGGAAGTAGTCGGATCGCATGATCCGTTCCTGGTCGAACCGGAGCACGACCATGAACACGGTCATCCCGATCGCGATTGCCAGCCGGAGGGAGTCGCCGAAGTCGCCCAGGCCCGACATCAGGATGCGGTCTCGTTCATGCGGAGCACGGCCAGGAATGCCTCCTGCGGAATCTCGACCGAGCCGACCCGCTTCATCCGCTGCTTGCCCTCTTTCTGCTTCTCGAGCAGCTTGCGCTTGCGCGTGATGTCACCGCCGTAGCACTTGGCAATGACGTCCTTGCGGTAGGCTCGGATCGTCTCGCGGCTGATGATATGGGAACCGATGGCCGCCTGGACCGGCACCTCGAACGACTGCCGCGGGATCAGGGCCTTCAATTTCTCGACCAGGCTGCGGCCGATGCGCGAGGCGTTCGAGCGGTGGACGATGAGGCTCAACGCATCCACCGGCTCGCCATTGACCAGGATGTCCAGCTTGACCAGGTCGCCGGACCGATAGCCGATGAACGTGTAGTCCAGGCTGGCGTAGCCGGATGATCGGCCCTTGAGCTGGTCGTAGAAATCCACGATCAGCTCGGCCAGCGGCATCTCGAAGCGGAGGTTCACCCGTCGGGGATCGAGGTACTCCATCGTCTCGAACGTGCCGCGTCGTGAGGTGGCCAGCTCCATGACCGGGCCGACGTACTCGGTCGGGGTGATGACCTGGAGGCCAACCCACGGCTCGGCGATCTCCTCGATCTCGCCGGGGTCCGGCATCTGGGCCGGGTTGTCGACGACCACCTCCTTGCCCCCGATTCGGCGGACGCGGTACTCGACCGATGGGGCCGAGGCGATGAGGTCAAGGTCGAACTCGCGCTCCAGCCGCTCCTGGACGATCTCCATGTGGAGCAGCCCCAGGAATCCGCACCGGAAGCCATGCCCCAGGGCCACGCTCGACTCGGGTTCCCACACGAACGAGGCGTCGTTGAGATGGAGCCTGTCCAGGGCGTCGCGGAGGAGCGGGTACTCGTCGCCACGCATCGGGTAGATGCCGGCGAACACGAGCGGCAGGGCGGGGCGGTAGCCGGGCAGCGGCTCCTTCGCCGCATGGCGAGCGGTGGTCAGGGTATCGCCGACCCTTGCCTCGGCGATCGACTTCAGGCCGGTGGCCACGTACCCCACCTCGCCGACGGTGAGGGTCGCCGCGGCGACCGGCTGGGGCCGGAACCAGCCGAGCTCGAGGATCTCGGAGCTGATCCCGGTGGCCATGAATCGGATCTTGTCGTGATCGTGGAGCGTGCCGTTCGCGAGGCGGACGTAGCAGACCACCCCCTTGTACGGGTCGTAGTGGCTGTCGAAGACGAGGGCCTGGAGCGCCGCCGCCGGGTCGCCGGGCGGCGCGGGGATGCGGGACACGATGGCCTCGAGGATGGCGGCCACCCCGGTGCCGTCCTTGGCCGAGGCCAGGATCACCTCTTCGCGGGGAATGGCCAGCGTCTCCTCCAGCTCGGCCTTGACCATCTCGGGATCCGCGCTGGCAAGGTCGACCTTGTTGATGACCGGGATGATGACCAGGCCCTGCTCCATGGCCAGCTGGGCATTGGCCAGGGTCTGGGCCTCGATCCCCTGGCTGGCATCGATGACCAGCACCGCGCCCTCGCAGGCCTGGAGGGACCGGCTG
>DASYGU010000213.1:0-4208 GCA_035999355.1 Candidatus Limnocylindria bacterium
GACCGAGACCATTCGCCGCGTGACCGTGGTCTCCGCCGCGGGGCTGTCCGGCACGTTGGAGGTTCGCGACGGGCCCACCGCCGTGGAGCTGGACGAGGACGGCGTGCCTCGGGCCGGCGTATCGGGCCAGGACCAGGCGGCGGGGACGCGGATCACGCTCAGCGCCGACGAGCGCATCCGGCTTCGAGTGGGGGATGCGGGTCGCGTGCACCTCGTCCTGAACGGATACGTGATCTCGCCCATGGGTGATGCCGGGGCGACCGTCGAGTGGGCCATCCGCGCCCTCGTGCCGGGCGGCTAGCATTAGGACATGGCCGACTCCTCCTTCGACGTGGTCAGCGACTTCGACCAGCAGGAGCTGGTGAACGCGCTGGACCAGGTCCGTCGCGAGATCGCGACCCGATACGACTTCAAGAATTCCAAGTGCACCCTCGAGCTGGGCAAGACCGATATCACCCTCGTCGCCGATGACGACTTCCGCGCCGCCGCGGTCAAGGACCTCGTCCAGTCCAAGGCCGTCAAGCGCGGCCTCAGCCTGAAGATCTTCGACTGGGGCAAGGCCGAGCCGGCGGCCGGCGGCACCGTCCGCCAGGTCATCGCGCTCAAGCGCGGCCTGACTGCTGATCAGGCCAAGGAGCTGTCCAAGCACGTTCGGGACCACTTCCCCAAGGTCAAGGTCTCGATCCAGGGCGACGCGCTGCGGGTCATCTCGCCCAAGAAGGACGAGCTCCAGGGGGTCATCGCCGACCTCCGCGCACTGGACTACCCGGTCGCGCTCCAGTTCATCAACTACCGATGAGCGGGCCTGCCGAGATCGATCTCGAGTCGGCCGCGGCCCGGCTGGGGGAGGATCTGCTGGCCGGCGAATGGACTCTGGTCACGGCCGAGTCGTCCACGGCGGGGCTCATCGGTCACGCGATCACGATGGTGCCCGGCGCCAGCCGCTATTACCTCGGCGGCGTGATCGCTTACTCGAACCTGGCCAAGGAGCTCGAGCTCGGGGTTGACCACGAGACGCTCGTGGCCCACGGCGCGGTCAGCGAACCAGTCGCCGCGGCCATGGCCGAGGGGGTCAGGGCGCGGTTCGATGCCGACCTGGGCGTGGCCGTGACCGGCATCGCCGGGCCCGACGGCGGGGGAGCGGACAAGCCGGTCGGCCTCCATTTCGTGGGTGCCTCGCGACGGGGACATCCGGCCACCGTCGAGCGCCACGTCTTCCAGCACGATCGAGACGGCAACAAGGCCGCCGCCGCACTCGCCGCCCTCGAGCTGGCGCGCCGGGAGATCCGCGCCGGCTGATGGTCGCGCCCGGCGAGCGGATCCACGTCATCGGCATTGCCGGCGCCGGAGCCGCCGGGACCGCCCTGCTGGCGGCGCACGCCGGGGCCCGGGTGGACGGCTGCGATGCCGCCGGCCCGTCCTCGTACACCGAGCCGCTAACCCCTTTGGGCGTCACGGTGGCTACTGGCCACGATCCATCTCATTTGGAAAGGGTTGAGCGGGTCGCGGTCAGCGCCGCGCTCCGCCTCCAACCAGACCTGCCCGAGCTCGCCGCCGCGCGAGAACGGGGGATTCCGGTCGTCCCGTGGCAGGCCCTCCTGGGCGAGATGATGGGGGAGCGGGGCCGGCTGGGGGTGGCCGTCGCCGGCACGCACGGCAAGTCGACCGCCACCGCGCTCCTCGGCCACCTGCTCCTCGCCGCCGGACACGATCCAACGGTGGAAGTCGGGGCGATGATCCCGGCCTGGGGCGCCTCGGCCAGGTCCGGTGGGGGAGTGGCGTTCCTCACCGAGGCCGACGAGTACGACGGCAACTTCCTCCACCTCCATCCCGCAGCCGTCCTGCTGACCACGATAGAGATGGACCATCCCGACGTCTTCGCCAACGAGGACGCGGTGTACGACATGTTCGTTCGCTTCCTGAGCGCGATGAGCAGCCACGAGCTGGTCGGTGGCAAGCTTCTCGTTGCCCTGGCGGGGGATTCGGGGACCGAAGCGGTCCTGGCTCGGCTGGAGAGCTGGGACGGGCGCCTGGTCGAATACGGGCCGGGTACCGATATCGCGGCAGCCAATGTCACCTTTGACCAGGACGGCACCAGCTTCGACCTGTTTGGGCGGCGATTCCGATCGCGCCTTGCCGGCGCGCACAACGTGCTCAATGCGATTGGCGCCCTGGTGATGGCCCACGAGCTTGGAATCGGTCCTGAGGCGCTGCAGGAGGCACTGGAGGGCTTCGGTGGGGCGTCCCGGCGGCTGGAGCTGATCACCGATACTGCCGGAGTGCTCGTGTTCGACGACTACGCGCACCATCCGACCGAGGTGCGGGCCGCGCTGGACGGCGCCCGGCAGCGGGTGGGCGACCGACGGCTGTGGGCGGTGATCGAGCCGCACACGTTCGCGCGGACCCGCGCGATGTTCGATGAGTACGCCGCGTCCTTCAAGTCAGCGGATGAGGTCGTCGTAGCCGATGTCTTCGCCGCCCGCGACCCTGATACGTCGATCGTGAGCGCGGAGGAGCTGGCGGACGCCATCGAGCGGGTATCGGCGGTGCCCGCGTACGCGTCGGGAAGCGTGGCCGAGACCGGCGACTACATCGGCTACAAGCTCCGTCCAGGAGAGGCCGTGGTCACGCTCGGGATTGGCTCCAGCCACAAGATCGCGGCGCGAATCGCTGAAATCCTCGAGGAACAGGTGGCGGAGGGCATCTTTTGAGAGGCGTGCGCGCGGTTGTCCTCACAATCCTGCTGGCGGCCGGCGTCGCCGTCGTTCAGCAGGGCCTGGTCCGGCTGGTCGAGGGTTCAGGAGCGGCCGCCGAGCCCGCGGTCATCCTGATCCTCCTGCTCGCGGCCTTTCTGGGCCTCCTCACAGGCGTCGCCACCCGTGCGCTGAACTTGCCCGGGGCCGTGGCTCCGACGGCCCTCGTGATGGCGTGGACCGTCGCTCCGGTCATCTTCGCGGCTCTGCCGTGGGAAATCTTCCAAGCCCTCGGCGGTGACGCGGCCATCGATCCCACCGAATCCCTAGCCCTCGCGGTCGCCGCGATCGCTGCCGCCGTCACTCTCGGTGTCCAGATCCCCAACAGCGACTAGGCGCGCTCCGAAGTCAATTCCGCGCAATGTACGCTCGTGGGTGCGAGGCTAACGCAACATAACCTCCATTTGCGGAAGCGCTAATCCGGCACCGGGGGAGGCATCGGAGATGCCAGGAGTGGTGGTCTAGGAGCGCTGCGAGGCGGCGCGAGGAGTCCGCGGGGCTGATCTGGGCGCCGCGGGCGCCGATCTGGACCCGTTGGCGGCCGCACGGACCTCAGCGGCCAGTGATTCAGGCAGATGGCCGACGATGCGCACCCCGTCATCGGTGAACCGCTCCGTGACCTCGCCCGCGGAGCGGGCCCGGGCGAGGAGCTCGGCCCGCGGATATGGGACGACGGCATCCACCGGCACCAGGCGGCCACGAAGCGCGAGGGCGATCCGCTCGCGCAGGGCCGGCAGGCCCACGCCACTCAGGGCGCTCACGTAGGCGACGTCATCGTCCGACGGCGGCGGGCCGGCCGTCGCCAACGCCCCGTTCAGGCGATCGAGCTTGTTGAAGACCCGGATCCGCGGCGTGTCGCCGGCCCCAAGCTCGTCGAGCACGGTCTGCACGGTCTCCTGCTGGGCGATGAAGTCCGGATCCGAGGCATCCACCACCTCGAGCAGGAGATCGGCGCGCAGGACCTCTTCCAGCGTGGCTCGGAAGGCATCCACCAGGTCATGAGGCAGCTTGTTGATGAACCCCACGGTATCGGTCAGGACGACGTGGCGGTGCGACTCGAAAGTGATCCGCCGAGAAGTTGGATCCAGGGTGGCGAACGGCATGTCGGCCACGAATGCGTCGGCATCGGTCAGGGCGTTGAGGAGCGTGGACTTGCCCGCGTTCGTGTAGCCCACCAGGGCCACGACCGGCACCTCTGACCGATCCCGGCGACGGCCCGCGGTGGCGCGGTGGCGCTTGACCTGCGCGATCTCGTCGCGGAGCCGATGGATCTTCTCGCGGATGCGCCGACGGTCGGTCTCAAGCTGGCTCTCGCCCGGTCCCCGGGTGCCGATCCCGCCGCCGGTCCGCGACAGGTGAGTCCACATCCGGGTCAGGCGTGGAAGGTGGTACTCGAGCTGGGCGAGCTCGACCTGGAGCCGGCCCTCGCGAGTGCGGGCATGACGGGCGAAGATG
>DASYGU010000216.1:0-5330 GCA_035999355.1 Candidatus Limnocylindria bacterium
GTCCCAGACGAGCACCTCGGGTCGTCTGGATAGTCGACGAAGCCATCCCCGTCGTTGTCGACCCCATCGTTGCATTGGCCGTTGTAGGGAGACTCGGACGGATCTGTCCCAGACGAGCAGCCCGGATCCTCTGGATAGTCAACGAGGGCATCACCGTCGTTGTCGACCCCATCGTTGCAGTCAACCGGGGCTGGGGTTGGCGTGGGCGATTCCGTTGGTGTCGGAGCGGCCGTCGGGAGGACCAGTGTCGTGATCGTGAGAACGTTGGAGAACCCACTGGCGCCACTGACGTTTACGGCCCGGAGGCGATAACCGTACGTCGAGCCTGGGCTGAGACCGCCGTTGGTGAAGGACTGCACGGAGCCGGCGAGCTCGCCGAGCTTGATCCACGATCCGGACCCGGCCCGGCGCCAGAGCTCCCACTTGAACGCCGGTCCGCCACTGGCACTCGCACTCCATCGAATCCCCGCGGTGTAGTACCCGACCACACTCCGGGAGACGAATGGGGCGTTGGGCGACGCGGGAGGCGCTTCGTTCGGCGCGATGGACGGCAGGGGGATGGATGGCGTGATTGGGGTGCCCGGTGGCTCGTCGGCTGGGGTCGGCTGGTCGGCGGGCTGTGGGCCGAGGGTATCGGTCGGGGCGCCATCCTGGGCCACCGAGAACAAGCCTGCGGCATCCGTTGGTGGGGGACCCGGAGGTCCCCCCACGAAGCCCACGAGCTGCGAGGCACCGTAGACCACGAGGATGCCGGCCAGAATCGTGCCGGTCACGGTGGTCGCGAGCCGGGTCCGGGCGACCACGGCCGAGAAGCGGCCGGCGAGGATGGCGGGTGGGGGAGATCCGGCTGCCCCGACGTTGACGGCGGCCAGCGAGTCGAACGCTCCGAGCCGACGAGCGCACGATTCGCAGGTGGACGCGTGGACGGCCGCCTCTCGCGGCGGTTCGCCGACCGCTCCGTCGACGAGCCATTCCTCGAGCAGGTCGTGGGTATCGGTCATTTGGTCGAGCCAGACAGAATTGGAGCGGCCGCTGCCTCCACGCGTGCCGCGAGTTCTCCCGCCGCAGGAGGCGTGTGACGTGTCTCGGCCGCAGCCACGTAGGCGGTCAGGTAGTCGCGACGTGCACGTCGCACCCGGGCGTCGCTGCCCACGATCTCGTGCACGTCCGCCCCGGCGAAGCCTTCGACCGCGGTGGCCACGACTGCTGCGCGGTCACGAACGTCGAGGCTGATCAGCGCGTCGAACATGGCGGGGTTGACGCCCAGTGGTCGCAGCGCATCCCGTCGCTCGATTTCGCTCGGACGCTGATGACCCCACGACGAGCCCTCGGCGGCCTTGGTCACCGCGGCCCGCAGCCAGGTGGCGGCCCGAACCGGATGGCGAAGCTGATAGATGCGCTCGACGCCCCGCCCGAGGGCCTCGGCAGACAGCTTTCCGGCGAGCGAGGCATCGCCCAGGGTCACGAGCATCGCGAATCCGAGCAGCCGGTCCCCGTGCAGCGCGACGAAATCCTGGTCCAGGATGTGGTCGTCCACTGACGGATGGTAGCCCAACGCCGGTTGAACCTCAGTCACCCCCGGAGGGGTACAAAAGACGAGTGAATACTTGACAATGGGTTAGAATGCCTCTGGACTCTTGACAGAACACTTGACAAATCCCTTGACACGCGCCGATCAGGCGCTCGGGACTTCCCCATGAGCTCAGCCGGCTCCGTCGCCGACATCAAGTCGCGGCTGCCCGTCGCCGAGATCGTCGGCGAGACGGTCAACCTCAAGAAAGCTGGATCGACCTGGAAGGGCCTGTGCCCGTTCCACGGGGAGAAGACACCCTCGTTCACGGTCAGCCCCGAACGCGAGTCGTGGCATTGCTTCGGCTGTGGCGAACACGGCGACATCTTCACCTTCGTCATGAAGCGCGACGGAATCGACTTCCGCGAGGCCCTGGGGCGGCTTGCCGAGCGCGCGGGCGTGGAGCTGTCCGCGGCAGGAGCCCGAGAGGATCGGCGTCGAAAGCGCCTCCGCGACGCGCTGGATGCGGCGATCGCCTGGTATCGCGAGGTGCTCCGTCAGGCGCACCAGGCCGAGCCCGCCCGTCGGTATCTCGCCGAGCGAGGGTTCACCGAAGAGACCATCGATCGGTTCGGTATCGGCTTTGCCCCCAACAGCTGGGACGCGCTCGTCAAGCGGCTGGCCGCCCGCGGCTTTTCATCGGAGGAGATGGTGGCCGCCGGACTGGCGAGCATGGGCCAGCGCGGACGACCGGTCGACCGATTCCGCGGCCGGATCATGATTCCCATCCGCGATGCCTCCGGGAAGGCCACCGGACTGGGTGGTCGGGTGATGCCCGACGGGGAAGGACCCAAGTACCTGAACTCGCCGGCGACGGCGCTGTTCGACAAGAGCCGAACGCTCTACGGCATCGACCTCGCCAAGACTTCCATCCGCCGCGACAAGCTGGCCGTGATCGTCGAGGGCTACACCGATGTGATGGCCGCCCACCAGGCGGGCTTCACGAACGTCGTCGCCTCCATGGGGACCGCGCTGACCAGCGGCCAGGTGGACATCGTCACCCGCTACGCGGATGCCATCACCCTGGCCTACGACGTCGACCTGGCAGGCGAAGCCGCAACGGAGCGCGGGCTGCTCGAGGAGCTCGGTCCGAGCCAGAGCATCACGAAGCTGCGGGTCATCCGCATCCCCGCCGGCAAGGATCCCGCCGAGCTGCTCCAGACCGATCCGAGCGCGTGGCGCGAGGCGATCGAGAACGCGAAGCCGCTGATCGACTACTTCATGGAACGCGAAGCGGCGCGCGTGGACATGAACTCGGTCGGGGGTCGTCGCGAGATGGCCGGTCGGGTCCTCGCCAAGCTTCAGCGGGTCACCGACCCGGTCGTCCAGGATCTCTACGTTCAGGAGCTCTCGAAGATCGTGCAGGTCGACGAGCGGATCCTGCGCGAGGGCCTGGCCCGGCCGCGGGTGCAGCGACGCGCCGCGAGCGTTCATTCGGAGCCGGTCGGACCCGGGGCTCCGGCACTGGATGCGGTCGAGACCGAAACGCTGGCGCTGCTCATCCGGCATCCCGGCCTGACCGTTGACCTGGCCTCCAATCCGCTGCCCTTGGGGCGCCCCGAGGCGTCGTCACTGGCAGAGGCCTGGGCGGCGTGGGTGGCACAGTCCACGAGCTCCCCGGTCGACGTGGAGGGCTTCGTGGCCACGCTCGATCCGATCTCCGCGGACCTGGCGAGGGTAGTGATACATGCCGCGGGTTCGGCACCGAGCCTCGAGCCGGCCATGGCGGCGGAGGCACTGCGGGTTTGCCGCCTTCGACTTCGCCGGGCGCGGATCGAGGAGGCGATCGGCGATGGCCGACACCTGCTCGAGGATGCGGAGCGCGATGGCGACCGCGAGCTGCTGGAACAGATTGAAACGCACATCACCAAGCTCGGCCGAGAAAAGGCCGAGGTCACCAAGCTGCTGACGACACCGGCGGTGCCGGTGCGAGGAGGATCCTGACCGTGGCGTTGAAGACCCCGACCCGTGAACCCGTGAAGGCGGCGTCCAAGGCGCCCACCAAGAGTCCGTCTGTGAAGCCCACGGCCGCCAAGCCGGCCACCGCAAAGGCGACGGCCACCACGAAGGCCGCGGCTGGGAAGCCGGCCGGCAAGGCCGCGGTTGCGAAGGCGTCCGCCGTGAAGACCGCGGCACCGAAGGCCGCAGCGGCCAGCAACGCCGCGCCCAAGGCGGCGCCAAAGACAGGCGCTGTGAAGACGCCGGCCGCGAAGGTCGCCGCCAAGCCCGTGACCGCGGCCAAGGCGACTCCCACGAAGGTGGCCACGACCGATAAGCAGCCAACCAAGGCAGCCGCCAAGGCTCCCGCAGTTGCCAAGCCGGTCCTTGCCGCCTCACCAGCCGCCAAGCCCGCCGCAAAGCCAGCAAAGCCGAGCCGCAAGAAGGCCGCTCCCTTGACCTTCACCGACGCGTCGCCTGAGGCGGCGTCCGCGGTCGAGGATCTCCTGTCCCACGGTCGGGAAGACGGGTTCATCACCCATGACCAGATCCTGGCCGCGGTACCCAGCCCCGAGGCCAACATGGATGCCGTCGAGGAGCTGTTCGCCGGTGCCGAGGAACAGGGCGTCGAGGTCTTCGATTCGGAGAACCAGCCCACCTGGAGCGAGCCATCTGACGACGTCGCGGTTTCGCTTCCCGGCGAGGATGCCGCTGACAAGGCCGAGAAGGAGCCCGAGGAGGACCTGGAGGCGCTGGCCGCCGACCTGATCGGGATCGACGACCCGGTCCGGATGTACCTCAAGGAGATCGGCAAGGTCGCACTCCTGACCGCCGAGGAAGAAGTCGTCCTGGCCAAGGCGATCGAGCTCGGCGAGCTCGCGATCGAGGATCCCGGGCGGGCGATGACCAACCTCTACACCTGGGTCACCCTCAACTCCGAACCCAAGGCCCGGGCCATGGCCGCCATGCGGGCGTTCGACCTGCCGCAGGACTCACCCCACGTCACGCTCGACGCAATCGACTGGTGGATCAAGCGCAAGCGGAACACGATCGAGCGTCCGAACATCCGGTTCACGAAGGCACGCCGCGACCCCGAGCTCGATGACGAGGGACGGCAGCGGATCATGGAGGCCGAGTCACTCCTGAAGTCGGTCGCCACCGAACCCGCCCAGGCGCTCAAGGATGCGGTCCTGTTCGGTCACTCCTATCGGTTCCGGGTGCTCGAGCAGCCGGGCAAGGAGGAGCTGTACGGCCTCGAGCGCTGGGCCCGCGAGACGGCGCAGGGCATCACCCGTGCCTACATCGAGGCCGGCAACGACGCCGACTACATGAAGTCGATGGGCTACGACCCGTCTGTCCCGCCCGAGGTGCCGCTCGAGCGCCGATCCGGACGCCTGGTCGAGCAGAGCACCGATGGCCGACGCCGGCTGACCGAGGCCAACCTCCGGCTGGTGGTGAGCATCGCGAAGAAGTACATCGGGCGCGGGATGAGCTTCCTGGACCTCATCCAGGAGGGGAACATCGGCCTCATCCGGGCCGTGGAGAAGTTCGAGTACGAGAAGGGCTTCAAGTTCTCGACCTACGCCACGTGGTGGATCCGGCAGGCGATCACCCGGGCCATCGCCGACCAGGCGCGCACGATTCGGATCCCGGTCCACATGGTGGAGACCATCAACCGCCTGATCCGAGTCAGCCGGACCCTGCTCCAGGAGCTCGGTCGCGAGCCCACGGTCGAGGAGATCGCCGAGGCGATGTCGCGCGGCCAGGAGGTCGTGGTCACCCCGGACAAGGTCCGCGAGATCATCAAGGTCTCGCAGGAGCC
>DASYGU010000230.1:0-4306 GCA_035999355.1 Candidatus Limnocylindria bacterium
AATCGGACGACCCCGAAGCGTCGGGAAACTTCCTGGCCGATGACGTCGAGTGGCACGAGATCGGCCGGAGCGACGCCATCCACGGCAAGGCGGCCCTGCGCGAGCGGATGATGGGTGCCGGCAAGCCCGAGTGGGAGATCACCGGTGGCGAGACGCACGACGTGATTGGTGGCGACGACCACACCGTGGCCCTGCTCAGCGCGCACGCGGTCTGGGGAGACAAAACGATCGACTACCGGGTCGTCGAGATCTTCCACGTCAAGGACGGCAAGATCACCGGCCGCTGGGCGTTCTCGGACGACACCGACGCCATCAACACGTTCTTCGCCGGGACCTGACCGCGGCCCCGGGAGGGGCCTCACGGGGATCCGCGGGCGTACGATGGCCGTCCACCATCGCCCCAAAGGATCCCAACCATGTCTCATCACGAAGACGGCCACGACAATCGGGCCTCTGACGCATCGCTCAAGGTGCTTCGCCAGGCGCTCGACGCCTTCAACCGCGGTGACAGCGAGGCCGCGGCGGCGCTGCTCTCGGACGACGTCGAATGGCATGAGATCGGCCGCGCTGATCCGATCCGCGGGAAGGCCGCGCTGGCGGAGCGATTCGCCGGCGCCCTGCCCGAATGGCAGATCACGACCGAAGTCCACGACATGCTGGCCAACGAGGAGCATGCCATCGCCCTGGTGACCGCCACCGCCACGATGGGCGGCAAGTCGTTCACCTACCGCACCGCCGAGATCTATCACGTGCGCGATGGCAAGGTCACCGCTCGGTGGGCGTTCTCCGACGACACCGGTGCCGTCAACGAGTTCTTCGCCGGGACCTGACCGACCGGGGCGAGCGCTAGAGCTTCGCCCCTGACGTATCGGGGGGCTCGGGCCGATCAAGCGGCTCGGTGGGCAGGTCGTCAATGACCAGCCCATTGGTGGCCACAGTCTCGCCACGCCTGTGCTCCTCCACGACCACGACCGCCGGTGGACGGTTGTGGAGGATCTTCTGCTCCAGGCCGGCCATGAACTCGCCGATGGACAGGTTCACGCCGTCGAAGGAGGGCAGGCGGCCGGACGCGTCATCGTCCGCCGCCTCGTCTTCGTGCTCGTCTGCGCGTGTTTCCTCAGGGACCTCTTCAGGTTCGGCCACGGACCGATCCTAGCGCTCGGTCACCTTCCGGGTGCGGAGCGTGACCAGGGCAAGACCGATCAACGCCGAGCCAAGCACGGCGAAGGCCAGGCCCGCTCCCCCACCGGTCGAGGCGGGAGCCGGGATCATGGCCGCGTTCGGCAGAGCCTCGGGCGTGGGCGTGGCCACCGCGGCGGCCACGACCGTGAAGCTCACGGTGTCGTTGCAGAGCTGTCCATCGGCCGCAGTCAGCGTCCATGCGCCAATCTGCGCCTGTGTCAGCGAACCGGTCAGCAGGAAGTTGCCGCTCCCATCGGTCGCCTGGGGGAACGTGGCCTGCGGCACGCCGTTGAACACGACGGTGATGTCGAGCGTCGCGTTGGGCGTGAAACCGGTCCCGGTCACCTGGACCGGCTCGTCCACGATGATGACCGCGGTCTCGGCGGGCACCGGCGAGGACACCGAGCTGATGAGGATGGCGCAGGCCGGGGGCGGAACGCCGGCACGGACCGATGTGACCGCGGTGGTGGCGAGCACGGCGGCGGCGGCCAAGAAGGCAATGGCAAGCATGCCAAGGCGGTTTGGGCGAATGAACGTAGTCGTCATGGAAGCTCCTGCAGGACGAAAAATGACCCGTTTACGCCCCTGAGCGTGGCGGTCAGGCGTGGGAGGCGACAATAGGAGATCTGGCCGGCCCATGGGTCCGGTGACGGCAGTACGCTGGGCTCATGCCCAGCCCCGAATCGCGCCTCCGCGCCGAACGAGTGTCCACGGCCGCCGCGGCGACCGCCCAGGCGCCGATCGCGACGCACGCCGACCTCACGGTGGCAGCGAATCGGGACCCGATCCGCCTGCTCCTCGCCCAGGAGACGACGCGAATCCCGGAGCTCGTCCCGGTCCGTCATGGGCGGATGCTGGCCTCACCGTTCGCGTTCTTCCGGGGCGCGGCGCTGCCCATGGCCGCGGACCTCGCTCAGCTGCCCAGCTCCGGGCTCTGGGTCCAGCTGTGCGGTGACGCCCACCTCGCGAACTTCGGGGCCTTCGCCTCCCCCGAGCGACGCCTGATGTTCGACATCAACGACTTTGACGAGACGCTGCCCGGTCCGTTCGAGTGGGATCTCAAGCGGTTCGCCGCCAGCCTGGCGATCGCGGGACGGGCAAACGGCTTCTCCACCAAGGACCGGCGGCGGGTAATGGTGAACGTGCTGGGCCGGTATCGGTCCTCGATGCAGAAGTTCGCGGCCATGCCGCTTCTCGACGTCTGGTATGCCCACCTGGATCTCGAGGACCTGATCGTCAAGTTCCGATCACAGCACCAGCACAAAAGCGCGAAGCAGGTCGAGGCGACCGTCGCCAAGGCGCGGACACGGGATCAGCTGCAGGTGTCCAACAAGATGACCCACGTCGTGAACGGGGTGCCCCAGATCGTCGCCAACCCGCCGCTCGTGGTGCCGATCGAGGACCTCACCGATCTCGACGCCGATGCCGTCGCCGCGTTCCTCCGAACCCAGGAACGGCGCTATCGGCGCAGCCTCGAGGGGGATCGACGTTTTCTCCTGGACCGATTCCGGCTCGTTCACGCTGCACGCAAGGTCGTGGGCGTGGGCAGTGTGGGCACGCGCGACTGGATCCTCCTGTTCGTCGCGGACGATGAGAGCGTCCTGTTCCTCCAGTACAAGGAGGCACAGCCGTCCGGTCTGTCGGGCTACCTGGGTGGGAGTGCATTCGACAACCAGGGCGAGCGGGTCGTCCAGGGACAGCGCCTGATCCAAGCGGTGAGCGACATCTTCCTCGGCTGGCAGCGGGTGGACGCCCCGCAGTCCAGGACGCAGGACTACTACGTGCGCCAGCTGCGGGACGGGAAGGTCTCGCAGTCGATCGAGGCCCTGAGCGCGAGCGGCATGATCCAGTACGGGCGCCTCTGTGCCTGGACCCTGGCCCGGGCCCATGCCCGCACCGGGGACCGGGTCGCGCTCACCGAGTACATGGGCTCGTCAGATCACTTCGAGAACGCCCTGGCCGAGTTCGGCGAGGCCTACGCCGACCAGAACGAACGCGACTTTGCCGCGCTGGCCGATGCGGTGGCGTCCGGCCAGGTCGAGGCTGTTCGCGGGCTCTAAGCCGGGGCGAGGTCGATCAGGACGGTCGTGCCGTCGGCGCCCGTGCGCTCGACCGAGATGACCCCGGCGCTCGGCGCGAGCAGCTCGCGGGCAATGGTCAGACCGATGCCGGCGCCTCCGCTGGCGGTGCCGCCGGAGGTGCGCGCGGGGTCGGATCGGTAGAAGCGCTCGAAGACGTGGGGAAGGTCCTCGGCCGGAATGCCGGGCCCCTCGTCCGCGACCCGGATCTGGACCCGAGTGGGAGCGTCGGGCAAAGTGGCCGGTGCGGCGGTGGCGGTGACCCGAACGCCTTTGCCGCTCGGCGTGTGCTGCGCGGCATTGGTCAGCACGTTGCGCAGCGCCCGACCGAGGTGCGCAGGGTCGGCCCGGGCCATAAGGTCCGGAGGGACAGGCTCAATCGTGAGCGCCACCCCGCGCTCGCGGTACAGGCCGTCAAGCGCGTTCGCGGCCTCGGCCACGATGCCGTCCACAGCCACGCGCAAGGGATGAGCCTGGAGGGGAGCCGCCTCGGCGCTGGCGAGTTCCCCCATCTGCACGATCACCGATCCGAGGGCAGCCGAGGACGCCGCCGCGGCCTGGAGGTTGCGTTTCGACTTGGTAACGACCCCGTCGATCATGGCCTGCAGCTGGGTCTGGAGCACCGTCGCCGGCGTGGCGAGGTCATGGGCCATGTCCGTCGCCGCGCGCCGACGGAGCGCCTCGGACTGCTCCAGCCGGTCGGCCATGGTGTTGAACGCTCCGGCCAGCTCCTGCGACTCGCGGTCCCCGCCGCCCGTGGCCCGCGCTGAGAGGTCGCCGGCACCCAGCCGGGTCGCGGCCGCGGCCACGTCGTGCAGCGGGCGGGTCTGCCGACGCGCCATCCAGACCGATACCCCGGCGATCACCGCCACCGACGCCAGCCCGGCGACCAGCAGCGCCACGTTGAACACCCGCAAAAACGGCCGCTGGTCGGTCCCCACCGGAACGACGACCGTGACGATCGCCACCTGGCTGTCGTTCACGATCACGTCGGCCGAGATTCCGCGCGTCTCGCCGCTCGGCAGCTCGCGCGGTCCGAACTGGGC
>DASYGU010000258.1:0-16447 GCA_035999355.1 Candidatus Limnocylindria bacterium
CCGGACGTGGTCCTGATGGACCTCACCCTGCCGGCGCCGAACGGCATCGAGACCACCCAGCGCATCAAGCGAGAGCTGCCGCACACCGGCGTCATCGTGCTGGCCGGCGGCGACGACGAGGACCAGCTGTTCGACGCCATCAAGGCAGGGGCAGCGGCCTACGTCCTGAAGGACATCGATCCCACCGATCTGGTCGCCATCATCCGCCGGGTTCGTTCCGGCGAGTACCTCATCAACGACAAGGTCTTCAGCCGGCCGGCCGTGGCCAGCCGTGTCCTGAAGGAGTTCCGCGAGCTGGCCGTCTACGGGTCGGACGCGCAGCCCATCTTCGCGCCGCTCTCGCCGCGAGAGGTCGAGATCCTGGACAACATCGCCCAGGGGATGACCAACAAGCAGGTGGCCTACACGCTCGGCATCAGCGAGCAGACGGTGAAGAACCACATGTCGTCCATTCTCCGCAAGCTGAGCGTGAACGACCGCACCCAGGCCGTGGTGTATGCCATGCGCCAGGGCTGGATCAAGCTCCCCGAGGACTGACCGATGATGGCGCGCGGCCCGGCCGTGCGCCACTGGTCCGGTGGCCGTCGGTACGGGAGTGCCATTCCCGTCCACCCGGCGTGATCGCACGATGCGGGCACGTTCTCCCAGGTATCTGGGAGGGCCTTCATCGGGCGAGGTCCCGGCCACAGAGGCCGGGCGACCTCGGGGTCTCCTCCTCCGGTGCAAGAGAGCCGCGCAGCAGCAGGCGCGGCTCTCTTGTTGCCCCGCTGGCGCCTCCAGCCGAGCTCTCCGGCAGGCTCCCGAGGCCCCGCCCGGTGCGGCTTGACAACACTGGACCCCTCGCGCAAGGTACGGCGGCCGCGGGGGCTAGGTAGGACCAACGGGTCATATTCATCGACTCGGTCGCGGCCCTACGCTGCCTTCGCCCAATCCTCGAGGAAAGGAGGTACCTGCAAGGCATGCTTCAGTTCATCAGCACTCTTCTCGCTCGGTTCTCTCATGAGGACGAGGAAGGACAGACCCTCGTTGAGTACGGTCTGCTCCTGGCCCTGATCGCGATTATCGTGATCGTGGCTCTTCTGTTCCTTGGCCCCATCGTGAGCCAGATCTTCAGCAACGTCGCTCAGAACCTTCAGTAGGTCAAGCGTCATTGCGACCGACGCCCCCGGGCCCAGGCCCGGGGGCGTCCCTCTTTGACGGGGTATCTGTCACCGGGTCCCAGGGGGCGCCAGCCCCGAGTAGTACTCCCGTCGCGTAGCCCACAAGTCCAGTCGAATGCGCCCTGTGTGCCTCGTAGACTGTTGACCGCAGTCACAACGCTGCGTGGACTTATCCACATCCGTTCCACATCCCTGCACAGTGAATAGGAGACGCTCCCCGTGAAGCGATCCAACCGTCTGGTGATCCTGGTCGGCGTCCTGCTGGCGGTTCTCGCCTTTGTGGGCGTCCTGTTCGTACTCAATCAGAGCGGCGGCCCGACCGGCGAGGGGCCGGACGTCACCGCGACCGTCCTCGTCGCCACCGAGGACATCGAGATCGGGGACGAAGTCACCCCCGAAATGGTGGAGGCCGCGCAGGTCGATCCGGCGGCGGTCGTCGGGACGCCCTTCAGTGACCCGTCGCAGCTGACCGGTCGCGCCGCGATTCAGGCAGTCGCGTCGGGAGGCCAGGTGAGCCAGGAGACGGTCGGTGCCGTCGCCAATCCTGAGGTGTGCATCTCCTGCAGCCTGCTCCCAGGCGAGAAGGCGATCGCCTTCCAGGTCGACAGGGTCACGGGCCTAGATTTCCTGGTGCTGCCGGGCGACCACATTGACGTCGTCCTCAACCAGCGAATCCCGGTCGTCCAGCCGACGATCGAGACGGTGAACAGCCCGCCCGACCAGCAGCGGTTCGAGGGCGTCGCCGGCCTGGAGGCCGCACCGACCGTGAAGACGGTGCTCCAGAACAAGCGCGTGATCTACGTCAGCCAGGCGCGCAACCTGGCCAGCGCCGAGGCTTCACCAGGCACCGATGGCGGCGGGGAAGCTGCGGTCGAGATCAGCAGCGTGATCATCATCTTCGCGGGCACCGACCAGGACGCGGAGCTGATCAAGCTCGCCCAGAGCGACGTCACCCTGACCGGCGCGCTGACCGCGATCGTCCGGGCCGCGGATGACGACGTGAACGAAGCCACGACCGGCGTCACGATCTCGCTCCTCATCGAGCGATACGGCGTCCCGGTTCCCAACATCGTTCTGCTTCAGTCCGAGTAGACGACGGCAGAGCCGAGGGCACACGCGTGATCAAAGTCCTGATCGTCGACGACATCGCGGAAACCCGCGATCACCTGACCAAGCTGCTCGCATTCGAGCAGACGGTCGAGGTGGCGGGGGCGGCCGGATCGGGCGAGGAAGCCATCACCATGGCGATGGATCTCCGCCCCGATGTCGTCGTCATGGACATCAACATGCCCGGCATGGATGGCATCGCCGCTGCGGAGCTGATCTCCCAGCGGCTGCCGACCATCGCCATCATCATGATGAGCGTCCACGGCGAGGCGGAGCAGATGCGACGCTCGCTGCAGGCCGGCGCGCGGGAGTTCCTCGTCAAGCCGTTCTCGAGCGACGAGTTCAGCGAGACGATCAAGCGCGTCTACGATCGGGAAGAGGCGCGCCGCCACCAGATCCAGGCGGCCATGCCGGCGGGACCGGCCACGGCCGAGGCCGATCCGGACGTCGAGCACCAGGTCATCGGCATCTTCTCGCCCAAGGGCGGGTCCGGGCGGACCACGATCGCGACCAACGTCGCCATCGCCCTCAAGCAGGAGTCAGGTGCCCGGGTCGCTCTCCTCGACGCGAACCTTCAGTTCGGGGACGTGGGCGTCCTCCTGAACCTGAACCCCAAGACGCGTTCGATCGTCGATCTCGCCGATGGCGGTGAGCCGGACGCCGACCTCATCGAGTCGGTGATGATCGAGCACTCGACCGGGGTGAGGGCGCTCCTCGCCCCGCCCACGCCGGAGGGCGCGGACCTCATCACGCCGGCCTACCTGAAGACCGTGGTCGAGCAGCTCCGAACGATGCACGCATACACCGTCGTGGATCTCCCATCCGGCCTGAACGACCACTCGCTGGCGATCATGGACATGGCCGACCAGATCGTGATCATGGCCGCCCTCGAGATCACCGCGATCAAGAACCTGCGGCTCTTCCTCGAGGTTGCCGATCAGCTCGGATACGAGCGGTCAAAGCTCCGAATCGTCATGAACCGATCGGACGCGACCCAGGGTATCCGGATGGGCGACGTGGAAAGCTCCATCCGTCGGCCAATCGACGGCACGATCATTTCCGATGGTCGGCTCGCGGTCCTCGCCGTGAACCGCGGGGTGCCGTTCATCGTCTCGAACCCCGAAAGCCCGCTCTCGCGGGACGTGTACAAACTTGCCCAGACCCTGATCGGCGGCGTCACCACGTCGACCGACGAAAAGCCAAACCGGCGTGGAATTTTCGCGCGCCGCTGACGAGAAGGATGCTGACATGTCTCTCCTGAAACGTATCGAGCGAGCCCAGCCAGGGCAGGAATCCGATCTGGCACCTGTGCCGGCCGGAACGCCCACCCCGGCGACCACGCCGGGAGGTCCGGCTGCCCCGACCGGGGAGGGTCCGGCACGGCCATTTGCCGGCGGCGCGCCGACACGCGAGTCGTTCCGGGAGGCGAAGTACCGCGTCCAGAACCGACTGATCAACGAGCTCGACCCGAAGATGGACCTCAGCAACCAGGTCGAGGTCAAGCGCCAGATCGAGGACCTGTTCGGCAAGATCGCCGACGAGGAAGGTCTGGCCCTGACCCGCGCCGAGCGGGTCCGCATGCTCGAGCAGATCACCGACGAGATCCTCGGTCTGGGCCCTCTGGAGCCGCTGCTCCGGGACGCGACCATCACCGAGGTCATGGTCAACGGACCGCAGCAGGTTTACATCGAGCGCGAGGGCAAGCTGGAGCTGACCGGCGTCACGTTCCAGAACGATGAGCACGTGATGAAGATCATCCAGCGCATCATTGCCCCCATCGGCCGTCGGATCGACGAGTCGTCGCCAATGGTCGACGCCCGGCTGGTCGATGGTTCCCGCGTGAACGCGATCATCCCGCCGCTGTCCCTGGTCGGACCGGTGGTGACCATTCGAAAGTTCGCCGCGAGCCCGTTCACCGTCGAGGACCTCATCCGATTCGGTACCTCCACCGCGGAGATGTTCGAGTTCCTCGAGGCCTGCGTGAAGGCCCGGCTCAACGTCTTCGTGTCAGGCGGTACCGGCTCGGGCAAGACCACCACCCTGAACGTGCTGAGCTCGTTCATCCCGGATGACGAGCGGATCGTGACCATCGAGGACGCGGCAGAGCTCCAGCTCCGGCAGGAGCACGTCGTGACCCTTGAGGCGCGCCCCTCGAACATCGAGGGCAAGGGCGCAGTCCCCATCCGCGAGCTCGTCCGCAACGCCCTCCGTATGCGTCCCGACCGGATCGTGGTCGGCGAGGTGCGGTCGGCCGAAGCGCTCGACATGCTCCAGGCCATGAACACGGGCCATGACGGCTCGATGTCCACCGGCCACGCCAACTCACCGCGCGACATGCTGGCCCGTCTCGAGACCATGGTCCTCATGGCCGGTATGGACCTTCCGCTGCGCGCGATCCGCGAGCAGACGGCCTCGGCGGTGGACCTCATCGTCCACCAGAACCGGCTGAAGGACGGTACCCGCAAGATCGTGAGCATCACCGAGGTCCAGGGCATGGAAGGCGATGTGATCGTCATGCAGGACGTGTTCACCTTCGAGCAGACCGGCGTCGTGGAAGGGAAGATCGAAGGTCGACTCAAGCCGACCGGCATCCGGCCCAAGTTCGTCGAGAAGTTCGAGACGGCCGGAATCCATCTGCCGGCGAACATCTTTGGTTCACCGTTCTAGGTTGAGCGCAGGAGCAGCCCTCGCATGAACCTTCTCCCGATCATCATCGCCGGTCTCGGGGCCATGGCCATCGTGTTCGTGACCCTCGGCATCGCCATGAGCGGTGGCGGGGGGACGGTTACCGATCGCCTCGAGCGCTATGCGTCGTCGCGTGGCGGCCGCTCCGACAAGGACGACGATCCCGAACGCGAGTCGGCGGTCATCGCCGGCCTGTCGAAGGTGATCGAACGCCAGGACATGACCGCCAGGCTCAGCACCGATCTGGCCCGCGCGGACCTCAAGCTCAAGCCGGCCGAGTTCATCCTGATCTGGATCGCGACTCCGTTCGCGCTCCTGTTCCTCGGGGCCGTCCTGGGCTTGACCCTGATCCCGGCGCTCCAGACCCCGCTGGCCCTGGTGGCCTTGTTCGCAGTCGGGTTCTGGCTGCCTCGCTTCTACCTCGGCCGTCGCCAGCGTGGCCGGCTGCAGGCCTTCAACGACCAGCTGCCGGACACGATCACCCTGCTCGCGAACTCCCTCCGCGCGGGATCGTCATTCCTCCAGGGCATGGAGCTCGTGACCCGCGAGGCCCGACCGCCGATTGCCGAAGAGTTCGGACGCGTCGTCCGCGAGATGAGCCTGGGCCTGGCACTTCAGCCGGCCCTCGCCAACCTCGTTCGCCGGGTCGCCTCCGAGGACCTCGAGCTGATGGTCACGGCCATCAACATCCAGGCCCAGGTCGGTGGCAACCTGGCCACCGTCCTCGACGCAATCGCGTTCACGATCCGTGAGCGCGTCCGAATCCAGGGCGAGATTCGGACTCTGACCGCCATGCAGCGATACAGCGGCTACGTCATCGTTCTGCTCCCGGTCGGGCTCGCCGCGCTCCTGTTCGTCATCAGCCCCACCTACATGACCCCGATGCTCGAGCGGCCTCCCGAGATGCTCGGTCTGCCGATGGGCGTCGTCCTGCTTCTCCTGGGCCTGCTGAGCATGGGCATCGGCTGGCTCTTCATTCGCCGCATCGTCGATATCAAGGTCTGATCTGATGTTCGAGAACCCACTCCTCGTCCTCATCGCGGGTCTCGCGGCCGGCGCCGTCCTGTTCATCATCTTCGGGGCCGTATCGAGGCCACCGAAGGACGCCGTCCAGCAGCGCCTCGAGCAGCTCGTCGTCAAGCCCAAGACCCTCGAGGAAGCGGAGCTCGAGCTCCCGTTCTTCGAGCGGGCCGTCCGGCCTGTGGTTCAGCGTGTGTCCAAGATGGGCCGGCGGGGCGGCGGGGTCAACATGATCGAGCGCGCCGAGCAGCGCCTCCACGCGGCCGGGTATCCCGGCGGCCTCCGTGGAGCGGACTGGATGGGCGTCAAGGTGCTCGCCGCGATCGTGTTCGCCATCGCGTTCACGATCATCTTCCTGGGCGTCTCGGGATTCCCGACCGGTATCCTGTTCGGCCTCGGCGGATTGGCCGTGGGCTTCCTCGCCCCGGAGTTCTGGCTGGGCCGCAAGATCCGCGGGCGACAGATGGAGATGATCCTCCAGCTGCCCGATGCGCTTGACCTGCTCACGATTTCGGTGGAGGCCGGGCTTGGCTTCGACGCGGCATTGGCCAAGGTCGTCGAGAAGATGGATGGACCGCTGGTGGCGGAGTTCCGCCAGGCGCTGGCCGAGATCCGGATGGGTCGTCTGCGGCGCGAGGCGCTTCGAGACGTCGCCACCCGCGCCGACGTGCAGCCGGTGACCAACTTCATCGGGGCGATCGTCCAGGCCGAGCAGCTCGGTGTGCCGATCGCCAAGGTGCTCCAGATCCAGTCCCAGCAGCTGCGCATCGAGCGCCGCCAGCGAGCGGAGGAAGCGGCCGCCAAGGCGCCGGTCAAGATGCTGTTCCCGATGGTGGGATGCATCTTCCCGACCATCTTCATCGTCATTCTCGGACCCGCCATCGTCACCGTCGTCCGAGGCGTCGGGATCTGACGTGCAGCCGGCGCTGCGGCCGGCGATCCTGCTGGTCGACGACGACGCTACCCTGCTCTCGGTCCTCTCGCGCCACCTGACCCGCGAAGGGTTCGCGGTGCGAACCGCGTCCGGAGGTCAGGCCGCCCTGGCCTCGCTCAGCCAGTCATGGCCGGCCATGGTGGTTGTCGACCTCATGATGCCCGGCATGGATGGCTTCGAGCTCAGCCAGCGGATCAAGCGGACCGCCGACCTCCCGATCATCGTCCTGAGCGCGGTAGATGCCGACGAGACGAAGATCGACGCCCTCCAGCATTTTGCAGAGGACTACGTCGTCAAGCCCTTCAGCCCCGACGAGCTGGTCGCCCGCATCCACCGGGTCCTCCGTCGGGCGGCCCCGAGCCGCACGCAGGTGTCCATCGGTGACGGCGACCTCGAAATCGACCTCGCCGGGCGCCGCGTGGCGACCCCGGCTGGGTCGCACCCGCTCACGCCGACCGAGGTGCGCTTTGTCCAGGTGCTCCTCGGCTCGCTGGATCGCACCGTCCCGACCGAGACGCTGCTCGACCGGGTGTGGTCCGAAGCGGACGGCGCGGACGCGTCCTACGTGTGGGTCACCGTCCGCCGCCTGCGTCGGAAGCTCGAGCTCGACCCGGACCGCCCAAGATTCCTGCTGACCGAGCGTGGGATCGGGTATCGGCTGGCTTCAGGCTAGCGCCGCCGCCGAAGGTACGCCCGGGGTACCACCCGCCAGGCAGACGGCTGCAAGGTGCCTCGCAAGGTGCCGTTGGTAGATTTCGCACCCATGTTCCAGAAGTGGCGTCAGTTGCCCAGGCGTACCTCCGCTCGCCGGTACCTTCCGGTGAGGGCTTTTGCGCGCGGCAACCCCGATCCTGTCTCGGTGCGACGTCATGATTCCGAACGCGGGCAGACCCTGGTCGAGTTCGCCCTCGTCTTCCCCATCTTCATCCTGCTCATCGTTGGCCTGATCGAGTTCTCCCTCGCGTTCAACGCGCTCCTGAGCGTGAACTTCGCCAGCCGCGATGCCGCTCTGCTGGCCGCCGAGGCCGGGGAGGACTCCGGCGCGGACTGCGTCGTCCTGGCCAGCATTGACGAAGACGTGCAGCCGCCGGCATCGCGCGTGCGGATCTCCGAGGTCCGCATCTACTGGGCGGACAGCCAGGGAAACGAACTCGACGCGCAGGTCTACCGCCGCAACAGCGGAGCGCCCACCAACTGCAACGTGCCCGGCCTCCCGGCGACCTTGCCGTACACCCTGCAGGGGGGGAGCAGCTACCCGGAGAACGAGCGCTGCTCGGTCCTGGCAGGCTGTCCCGAGGATCCGGGGCACACCGAGCTCGACAACATCGGCGTCTCGATCACCTACTCCTACAGCTGGGTCACCCCGATGGCGAAGATCATCAGCCTCGGCGGGACGGGGTTCACCCTGACCCATGCCAACGTCATGCGCATGGAGCCGGTGCTGTGAGCGCCCTCCGACGACTCCACGCCAGGTTCCGCAGCGGCGCCGAGCGAGGCCAGGCCATGCTCGAGATGGCCCTCATCCTGCCGGTCCTGCTCCTGATCGTGCTCGGCACCCTCGAGTTCGGGTTCGTGATGGACCACAAGCTGACCCTCGAGTACGCGAGCCGCGAGGCGGCGCGCGTCGGCTCGGCACTCGCCGACGGCGGCGGGTCCCCCGGGTGCCTCACCGTGGACAACGAGATCATCGCCGCCGCCCAGCGCATCCTGGAGAGCAGCGACTCGAACATCGAGATTGCCGCCGTCAGCCAGATCCGGATCTACCGCGCCGACCTCGGGCCAGGCCCCGACGGACGCGAGGACGTCGGCAGCGACCCGGTCAACGTCTGGCTCTACCAGCCGGGCGCCGGCCCGACCGTGGATGGCGTGCCGCTCGACTTCGCCCCCACCGGAGCCCCCGGCTGGAATGCGTGCGGACGGATCAACACCGGCGTGAACCCCGAATCCATCGGCGTCAGCGTGACCTACACCTACGTCTCCCGGACACCGCTGCAGGCAATCATGAATCTGCTCCAGATCGGGATGTACGACTTCACCGTCTTCGAACTCAACCCCACCAACAACTGAGGCTCGACCGTGCCCACGATTCGTACGCAGTCCATCACCGACGAAGCGCAGCCCCGCATGACCTCGCGCGGCAACCGCCCGCGCGGGCAGGTCCTGGTGCTGTTCGCCCTGCTCCTGACCTTCCTGTTGGGCACGGCCGCGTTCGTCGTGGACCTGGCCTGGATCTGGGTCAACGAGCTGAAGGTCCAGCGCGCCGCGGACGCGGCCGCCCTGGCCGGGGTCGTCTTCCTCCCCGGCAACCCGGTCTCGGCCGGCACCTCGGCGCACGAGGAGTCGCGGAAGAACGGGTACCTGGACGGAGACGGCACCATCACCGCAGCCCCGAACGGCGGCGTCGATGTCTGGGCACGACCGGATTCGCTGGATCCTCGCCGGATGCTGGTCACCGTCTCGGCGCCGATCGAGACGTTCTTCATGAAGATCTTCGGTTTCGACCAACTGCAGGTGACCCGTGATGCAAAGGCCGAGTTCATCCTCCCTGTGCCCATGGGCAGCCCGGAGAACTACTACGGCGTCTTCGGCGCGCTGCGTACCCCGGACGGCGGCGTCTGGCAGCCAAATGCCAGCACCACGCTCGGCCCGCTGACGCCGCGCAACGTGCTCTCGTCGAGCACGGCCGCTCCCGGCACGAACCAGAACAACAACGCCGACAGCTGCAACACGAACGCGGCGGCCTCGTGGGGCATCTTCCCCACGACCGGCGCGGCGCCACAGCAGGACGACCGGGTCAATTCGTCCAACAACCAGTGGATGCGGTCGCCCCGGATCAACGACCGCGTGTGCTTGAACGACTTTGGCTTCACCTTCCCCGCGAACCCGGCTACTCCTCCCGGAGCGCCGGCGTACCCGGGCCACGTGGTCGACGGCATCGAGGTTCGCCTCGAGACCTTCGCCTCCGATACGAGCGGCTGCGAGCTCCGGGTTGACCTCATGTGGGGCGCGGCCGGCTCGGGTGGCACGAACAACACCAACACGACCGGGACCGGCGACAAGATCCTTGCCGTCCAGGGGACGGAGGCAACGGGCGCGCCCTATACCGTCCTGGGCGGCGCCAGCGACACCTGGACACGGGCATGGCCCCTGTCCGACATCACCGCCAACACCTTCCGCGTCCGCGTGTGGAACACGGATCCGGCCGCCTGCAGCACGCTGACCGCCGGCCAGCCCGCGGCCGGCATCCGGACCCCGAACAGTCCTCCCGCAACCGCTCCATCGGCTCCGGTCGCTGGCGAGGTATACGTGGACCTGGTCCAGGTCGTGATCCACTACCACACCTACACCTGGATCCCCGACCCGCAGGTCCGCAGCCCGTACAACCAGGCGCTGAACGCGCGTGGCCTGTGGGGCACGTTCATCAACCAGGGCGCCGAGAAGGTGAACGGCGACGCGTACCTCCCCAAGTGGGATCCGCGGACGTCGGGAACGAACGCGGAGTACAACCCGAACCAGTACTACAACTACGCGATCGAGATGCCGGCAGGAGCCACGGCTGGCGAGGTCTGGATCTTCGACCCGGCGATGTGCGCCACCGACACGGGCGGCCAGTTCGGCACCGGTGACCGCTTCTTCGGCGGCTCGACCGCGGCTACCAGCGCCTACTACACGCTGTGGAACACATTCAACACGCCGTTCGACCTCGGCGATGACACGTTGGCGAACCCGGTCTCGCGGGCGCACAACATCTTCGCCAACCAGCAAGCCGACGACGACACCCTGTTCGGCAGCGGCTCGGGCCCTGTCGGCACCTCGTGTACCCAGGGAGCGACCGCCGCCCTGAACGACGGACGCTTCTGGCACAACCGCTGGTACCCGATGCAGCCGTACGTGACCGGAGCGGCAGCCGAGGAGACGCCTGCCTCCGCGGAGCAGCCGTGGCCGCTGCTCGGCGGCGGACCGACGTCAGCGCCGACGCTGAACATGACCGGTGGCAACACGTACCGGCTCCACACCCGCACAACGAACCCGACCAACCCGACCGCCATGGACAACGCGAACGGGCACAACTCGTTCTCGATCTGGACACAGGCGTGGTGCGGTGGGAGCGTCTGTGCAGCCGCACCGCGGGTCTACGGCCTGGGCGCGATGGAGGCCTTCACCCCGCTGCCCGGTGGTGGCGCGGCCCAGTTCTACCTCGCCGAGATCGAGCCGATCCATGCCGGCAAGAGCCTCGAGATCCGGCTCTGGGACCCGGGTGACACCGGCAGCCTTTCGGCCGATCTGCGGATCAAGTACCCGTCCGGCGGGTCGTACCACAACGCCGACATGGACTTCATCGCCAACGCGGTGGCGTCCGGGGCGGCAGCGTGCAACGGTCGGAGCGACGACACGGTGGGTCCACCTGGCCCGCTTGATGACGTCATCACGACGAACACCGGAGGGAGCTCGCAGTACAACGGGTGCTGGCTGACGATCGTGGTCGTCATCCCCGACACCTATGACGGCGACCCCTGCCCCGGCGTGCCCCCGTGCCTCGACCAGGACTGGTGGAAGATCGAGTACACGATGGGCGGCGCCGCGACGGACAACGCGTTCGACCTGACCACCTGGCAGGTGACCCTGCGCGGAAACCCGGTCCACCTGGTGGTGCCGTAACCGGGTAGCGAGCCGCCCGCAAGGCTCATCGGTCTCTGGGGAGGCCCTCGAGAGTCCGTATCATGCGAACCATGAACGGCGTCGGGGGCCTCGCCGCGTCCCGGACCGGCTCGCCCCGCTGAGGAACGGGTGGATCTCGGTCAGCCCGCGCTCCGCCTGTTCGCCGTCATTGCGGTCGTCGCCCTGCCGGCCCTGGCCGCCCTCGCGCTGGTCCTCGCATTTGCCGAGGGGTGGGTCGCCGAGGTGGGCATCGGAACCGCGTTCCTGATCGTCGGCCTGGGGACAATGGCGTGGGCCGGGATCGTGGCGGCCTGGACAGCACGGGCCGTCTCCCGCGACCTCCAGGACGTGGTCGCGATCGCGACCCGGGGCGATGCGTCGGACGCGGTCGGCGGCGGTGACGAGGAGCTTCGCACCGCCCAGCGACAGCTGCGCGGTGCGCTGGACGAGCGGAACCGGCAGATCGCGACCCTTGCGGCCGACGTGGCCGCCACCCCGATCACCGGTGGCCCGGTGGAGGTCGCCGCGGGCGTTGTGACCGTCGCCCGCCAGGTCGCGGGTGACCCGACATGGCTGCTCGTCGTCCTCCACTCGAGCGACCCCGCGGCGCTGCCGGCCGGGGTCTACGACGACGACCCGGCCACCCCCACCCGGTCGGTGGACGAGCTCGAGCAGTGGGCCGCCGTCACCGGCGACCCCGCGCGGCTGCAGCCGCGCCATCTCATCGGTCCATGGGGAGCCGTGGTGGTAGTCGACATCTCGAGCGGTGACGAGCTCACCGGGTTCCTCCTCGCGCCGTGGGAGGGCCGGCCGGAGCCTTCCCCGGCCGAGCGCGACCTGCTGAGCCTCATCGCCCAGGTCGCCGCCTCGACCATCGAGCACTCGCTGCTCTATGCGCGGCTGCGCGCCCAGACCGACGACCTCAACCGGCTCGCCGCCGTGCAGAGCGATTTTCTGCGAGGGATCACCCACGACCTGCAGACGCCCCTGACCAGCATTCGCGCCCTTGCGGCCGACATCGGCCAGGAGGCGGAGCTCAACGCCCAGGCCCGGGCCGACCTGGAGGCCATCGCCCACCAGGCGGATCGGCTCCGGCGAATGGTCGGACAGCTGCTGGCCGTGTCACGCCTGGACGCAGGGGCCCTTGAGCCTCGGCAGGAGGTCTTCCGGGTGGAGCCGATCGTCGAGCGCACGTGGGAGGCGCTCCGCGCCGCCGAGCGGCCGTTCACGCTGGAAACCGATGGATCGACCCAGCTGGCGGTCGGCGACCCTGATCGGCTCGAGCAGGTGCTGTGGGCGGTGCTCGACAACGCGGTGAAGTACTCGCCACCACGGTCGGCGATCACCGTTCGGGTCAGCGCCACCTCGGGACCAGCCGGGATGCAGGATGGCTCGGGCGGGCACGGGCTCGAGATCGCGGTGGTTGATCGAGGCCGTGGCATGACGGCCGCGATCCGCGATCAGGCCTTCGACCAGTTCTTCCGCGACGACGAGGCTCGTCGGGCGGCGCCGGACGGGAGCGGGATCGGGCTGTACGCCGCCCGGGGCCTGATCGAGGCGATGGGCGGGTCGATCTCGCTCGATGGCGGCGACGAGGAAGGGACGGTGGTCCGCATCCGGCTGCCGGCGGAGCCCATCTCGGCTGACGAGAGCTGACCGATGGCCACGACCTGGGTCCGTGTCACGAATCCGACGCGGGGCACCACCCTGGCCGAGCATTGCCGGATGGCGACCTCGATGCGCGACCGGACGGTTGGACTGCTCGGGACCTCGGCGCTCGGCCCGGGCGATGGCCTGTGGATCGAGCGGTCGCCGTCCATCCACATGTTCTTCATGCGCTACGCCATCGATGCGGTCTTCGTCGACGGCGACGACCGCGTGGTTCGGATCGTCGAGCGCCTTCGACCGTGGCGGATCGTGGCCTGGGCACGCGGGGCGAAGGACTGCATCGAGCTGCCGGCCGGGTCGGTGCAGGGGACCGCGACCGCCGTCGGCGACGTGCTCCGTCGCGAGCGGGGCGAAGCGCCCGTCTCGGAGGCCCGCTAAGCCCGCGGTAATGGCCCGCACGCGGCCGAGCACCAGACTGGGCCAATGGGCCTGCTGGGCGTCCTCCTGCCGCCGTCCTGCGCGGGATGCGGCCGATACGGCGAGCCGATCTGCGCCGACTGTCGGTCGTGCCTGCGACCGCTGTCCAACGGATCGGACCAGTTCCTGGCGCCGGACCCGGGGATCGTGGTCGGCGAGGCGCTCCTACTCGCGGCGGCCGCGTTCGCCCATCGGGACGAGGCGCAGCGCATCCTCCGCCGGCTCAAGTACGGCGGCGGCCGGAGGCTGGCGGCACCGCTCGCCCACGAGGCCTGGCCCGCGTTCCGCCGTCTCCTCGCGATCACCGGTCCCGTGCCCCTCGTCCCCGTTCCCCTGCACCGCAGCCGACAACGCGACCGCGGCTACAACCAGGCGGAGCTGATCGCCCGCGAGCTCGGAAGACGGGCACGAGCGCCGGTCTGGCCCGCGATCTGCCGTCAGCGCCGAACCGAGCGCCAGCATGGCCTCGATCGGGCCACGCGCATGCGGAACCTGCGCGATGCGATGGCGTTCGAGCCTCCCCCGTCGTCCGGCGCGCGCCCTCCCACCACGGTGATCCTGGTGGACGACATCCTGACCACGGGCGCCACGTTCGAGGCCTGCGCCGTCATTCTGCGGGAGGCCGGGGTGGCCGAGGTCTACGGGTTCGCGATCGCGCGAGAGGTGTGATGGGCGCGGTTTGCGAAGGCAGGTGGTACCGTAATCGGGACCCCGCGAACGGGAGAGACCGGCCGTGCAGACCATCCTCCACGCCCGTCACCTCGAGCTCGATGCCCGGCTGCGGGCCCGGATCGAGCGCAAGCTCCAGCGCCTTGATCGCCTCGCTGATCCATCAGCCCTGGCTACGGTCGAACTGACCGCACGGGCTTCCCGAGCCTCGGATACGGCACTTGTCGCCGCCGTGACCCTGGTCAGCGGCGGCACGACGCTCCACTCCTCGGCGGCGGGAGCCACGCCCATTGCCGCGGTGGACGCCGTGCTGGACAAGCTCGAGCGGCAGGTCGTGCGCGCCAAGCAACGGCTGCGGGAGAGCCGGCGGGCGCCCGTGGCGAAGGCAGCTGCAGCGCGTGCCGCGACAACATCGATGTCATCCGACGGCCCTGCCGAGACGGACGTGGTCGAGATCACCCGCCTGGACATGGTTCCCATGTTTCCCGAGGACGCGATCAGCCGGATGGAGGAGCTGGACCAGGCGTTCTTCGTGTTCCTGAATGCGCAGACTCGACGGGTGAGCGTCGCCTACCGCCGGTCGAACGGGGGCCACGGGCTGATCGACCCGATCGTCTCGCGTTGATGCGGCACCCTGTCGACGCGCGGCGCCTCAGCCGAGGACGAGGGGAAGCAGGAGGAGGACAGCCACGATGACGATCAGGGCAACGAAGAAGACCAGCAGCCCGATGGTCAGCAGATCCAGCCCGGACCGGTCAGGGGTGTCCACGAGCGCACGCTAGCAGACCACCCTTTCCTGCGGGATTGCGCTAGGCGCCGCTCCGCATCTTGGAGTTCGGAGGCGTATCCCCATTCGAGGCCGGCTGCGTTCCGCCATTGGCCATCCCCGGTCGCAGGCGGCGAGAACGAACCGAGATGTACGCCTGCATGAGCTCGCGGACGTCGGCCTCGGTCAGGAGCTCGTCGCCGCGAAGCGCGTATTCCACCCGGCTAGTGGGCAAGAGCTGACGGGTGGCCAGGCCGGCGAAATAGGTCGGTCCCTCGGACTCGTCGTGGATCTCGCGAAGGCCGCGGGCGAGCTTCGTGGCGGTGCCAAGCGAGGGCATCCGGTCACCCTTGATCAGCCGGGAGATGGTCGAATGATCGACCCCCGACTGGAGCGCCAGTTGACGCTGGCTCATCTTCTTCTCCTTCAGCTGGCTGCGAAGCCAGCTGTTGAAGGATCGCGGTGTCTGGAGCGTCATCCACGAGGCTCGTACGGCGCGTCCGCCCGCGGATGCGGGTGGTGCGTGCGCGCACCCGAAGCATTGCGTTCAGGCGCCGTTGGCTCAATGGGACGAAGGTACTTCGGCCTGGGCTCCGGTTCGGGACGCGAGCTCAGGTTTCAGTGATCGGCTGCTTGGCCGGAGGCGGTGGGTTGCCAAGGCCCGCGCTGTGCGCCCGGCGCACGAGCGGGCTCCGGACGTAGTCGAGACCGCCGAGCACGATCACGGTCAGGATCGAGATCGCGCGATCGGTCAACGCGATGGCCACCGCCGACTCCGGGCTGACCCCGTACAGGGTGAGCGCCCCCACGATCCCCGCTTCGACGAAGCCGATCCCGGCCGGCGTGAGCGGGATCGCCGTCAGCAGAGCCGCCACGAGGGCCACGAACACCGCCGCCGAGATGCCCAGCTGGGCGTCGGGAAGGTCGAGCGCCTTGATCACGAAGAACACGCGAAGCCCTTCGGCCAGCCACACGACGACGGTCAGCGAGCCGATCACCACCACCGCGCGTGGCGTGAGCGCCGCGATCGTCCCTTCGCGGAACCGGGCGTAGAACCCCTCAACGCGGTTCGGCAGAAATCGCTCGATGTGCTGTCCCGCGAACCGGAGGACCAGCAGCAGCACGACCAGGATGGTCGCCAGCAGGGCGGCGGCCACGAAGATGAAGTCGACCTGTGGCATGGCCCGGCCGCGGAAGCTCCAGTACCCGGCGGCGACGGCCAGCCCGAAGATGACCACGATGTCCGCGATCCGCTCGATGAAGATGGTCCCCACCGTCCGCGACGCGGAGCCGCCGTAGTTGCCCTTCAGCAGGAAAGCGCGGTAGAGGTCACCGAGCTTGGCCGGCACCAGGCAGTTGACG
>DASYGU010000028.1:0-7939 GCA_035999355.1 Candidatus Limnocylindria bacterium
CCCGGCCGGTGACGACCAGGAACAGGCTCACCGCGCCGACCAACAGGGCGGCGGTGAACAGGCCGCTCCAGATCAGCGGCCACCCCAGGGTGAGACCGATGGGCACCACGAGGTACAGGTCACCGACCGCGAGCCCACCGCGGACGATGAACGCGAGGATGCCCAGGAAGACCACCGCGGCGGCGGCCCCGGCAATGGCCAGGCTGGTCTCGAGGGCGGGGTTCACGAAGGCGAACCCGACCGCGACCACGATCAGCGGGTCGAGGAGCAGGTGCGGGAGGCGGCGTTGCTCGAGGTCGGTGGCCACCAGGCCGATCATGAACGCGAGCATCACGAGGTGGACGAGTACCGCCCACGCGGGCAGGTGGGACACGGCCACCACGGCATACGCCGCGGCCGCCGAGACAAGCCCCATCACGGCCGTCCGCCAGCTGGCAGGTCGGTGCTGCGCCTCGTCTTCCGGCCAGGTGCTGGCCAGGCGCTCCGCGCCCACACCGACGAGACCGATTACGGCCGCCGCGACGGCGGGCCAGGGCACGCTCAGGCGACCTGTTCCCCGGCCGCGAAGTCCAGGCCCAGGCGAACGAGTGTGGTCATCGCGACTCCCACCGCGCCCTTCGGGAAGGTGGCCTTGTCGGCGGCCATCCAGGCCGTGCCCGCCACATCCAGATGGACCCAGGGGCGGGTGACGAATTCATGGATGAAGACCGCGCTCTTGATCAGCGAGCCATCCCGCGAGCCGCTGTTGACGATGTCCGCGTACGGCGTGTCGAGCTGGGTCCGGTACTCGGTCGCGAGCGGCATCTCCCACAGCCACTCACCGGTTGCATCCGCCGCCGCCTTGACCTGGTCGCCCCAGTCCCCCGGCTTCGCGAAATAGGCGCTCACCAGCTCGCCGAAGGCCATGGCCGCGACCCCGGTGAGGGTGGCGACGTCCACCAGGTGGGTGGCGCCCTGGGTTTCGGCCCAGTGGAGCGCATCGGCCAGGATCAGCCGGCCTTCGGCATCGGTGTTCGTGATCTCGATGGTTTTCCCGTTCATGGCTTTGACCACGTCACCGGGGCGCTGGGCGCGGCCGCCGGGCATGTTCTCGACCATGGGGGCGACCGCCATCACCGGGGCGTTGGGGTTGAGCCGGGCCAGCGTTCGGGCCGCGGACAGGACCGCGGCGGCGCCGGACTTGTCGTGCTTCATCTCGTCCATCTTGTCCGCCGGCTTGAGGCTGATGCCACCGGAGTCGAAGCACACACCCTTGCCCACGATGGCCAGCTTCCGATCACCGCCCGCTGCCCAGCCGGGCAACTTCACCGCGATGAGGACCGGTGGATGCTCCGCGCCCTGGCCCACGCCCAGCAGCGCGTTCATGCCCAGCTGACGCATCTCGGGCACGTGGAGGACCTCCACCGTGCAACCGTCGGCTTCCAGGGCGCGAACCTCCTCGGCCATCTTCTCGGGATACAGGTCATTCGAGGCGCGGTTTGACAGGTCGCGGCACCACGCGACGCCGTCGGCCATGATCGAGGCCCGGTCGAGTTCCGCCTGGTCCGCTCCGAGCAGGACGACCTCCTCGACTATCCGCTTCATGGCATCGGTGTCGCGGGTCCGACCGTAGAGATCCATCGGCCGGTACGTCCCCGCCACCGCGCCCACCGCCGCGGCCGCGAAACCATCGGCGTCCTCTCCGTCGCGCAACCAGAGCGCCATCCGTGCCGCACCCTTGCCCTGCAGCGCACGGGTCGCGACCCCGGCCATTCGCCGGGCGCGCCACGGCCCTCGGCCGCGACGAATGCCGTTGACGATGAGGATGTGCTCGACCGGCAGGTCTCCGCCATCGATCAGCGCGAAATAGTCCTCCAGGATGTTGAAACGGCCAAAGTCGATGGCCTGCCGGATGACACCGCCCGCGGTCGCGTCCAGGTTGGCGAGGTCCTCGCCGAACGGCTCGTCCTCCTTGTAGATCGGGACCGCCAGGACGTTCGCCTCGACCGATGCCGGGTCCGTTGCCTCCGCGCGAAGCCGCATCTGCTCTCCTCGGTGCGTGTCTGTCGGTGGCCAAGGTGCGCGTCGCGGGGCCATGCTCGGGGGCGTCGCGCCTGAAGGTCAGGGGAGTATAGACACGCCCGCCAGCGCCGCCCGCGTCGCCTCCACCGCGTGGATCGCCTCGGCCGTTGCCGCCGTCGCCGCGGACGTGACCTGGGTCGTGGCCTCGCCCAGCGCGATGGTCAGCGCCTGGTCCGCCCGTCCCGCGTCATCCGCCGCCGCGTCGTACGCCGCCTGGGCCTCGGCCAGCGCCGCCGCGTCGCCCGCCTGGGCAGCCCGGGCGATGTCGCCGGTGGCGGTCAGAAGCGCATCCACGGTCTCGATCCAGAACGGCAGGGTGGACACGTCGGTGTCGAAGGCCCGCACGAGCGCCAACGAGGCTTCCGCCTCGGCCAGCGCCACCAGGGCGGCCTCCGGGTCATCGTCATCCAGGGCCGCGAGGGCCTCACCCAGCGAGGTGAGCGTCGCCTCCGCGTCGCGCCGGAGCTCCGCCAGGGCGGAGAGGGGTAACGCGGTCGCACGCCACTGGGCGCCGATTGCGAGCAGATCGGCGCCGGTCAGGCCCAGGGTCGGCGGTGCGGTTTCCGGATCGAGCGCGAGGAGCGTCCAGCCCAGGGCCACGAGCGGCTCGCGCGCGGCGTCGATCGGGCCGGCCGCCGACTCGAACGACAGGGCGGCGGCATCGGCAAACGTGGCCGGATCCTCGTCGCCGGACAGGACCGCGGCCTGCGCCCGACCGCCATCGCGGCTGCCGGTCCGCATCAGCGCCTCGGCCTCGAGGAGGGTCGCATCGGCCTCCGCGGCCAGCGTCACCGCGCGGCGCTGAAGGGCGGCCACCCGGACCGGGTCCGCGGTCCCAGTGTCAGCTGGCGCGGCCCCGAACAGGAGGCAGACGGCGACCAGCACAGCCAGGGCGGCCACGATTCGTTTCACGCGGCTCCTATCATGCCCCGATGGCCACCGACCACACCGACCTGGTCGAGACCCTGCGTCGGCTGCCCAAAGCCGAGCTGCATCAGCATCTCGACGGCGCCGTGCGCCCGGAGACGGCGGTGGAGCTCGCCGTCGAAGCGGGCATCGACCTCACTCTCGAGCAGGCACGGCAGCGACTGGTGGCTCCAGAGCGCTGCCGCGATCAGGCGGATCTGCTCAGCTACTTCGAGCTCCCGCTCCAGCTCCTCCAGACACCCGCCGCCCTGCGCCGGGTTGCCACCGAGCTGGTCCAGGACATGGCCACCGATGGGGTGACCTACGGCGAGATCCGATGGGCGCCGCGGCTGCACCTGGAGGAGGGGCTGGGAGTGGGCGACGTGCTCGAGGCGGTGGCCGGCGGCGTGGCCGAAGCGCGGACCGCGGGTGGGGCGTCGGCGCCGCTGATCGGGCTGGTGGTGACCGCCATGCGCTCCCATCCGCCCGGCGCGAACGTGGAGCTCGCCCATCGCGCCGCGAGCTTCGGTCCGCCGGTGGTCGGCTTTGACCTCGCCGGCCCGGAAGCGGAGTACCCGGCCCCGCCGCATGCCGCCGCGTTCCGGGCGGCGGCCGCCGCCGGCTTGGGACTCACCGCGCACGCCGGGGAGACACCCGGCACGGAACGGATCTGGGAGGTCCTCGAGTTCGGCATCAGCCGGGTGGCCCACGGGGCGCCGGCCGTCGACGACGAGCGGCTGCTGGAGACGCTCCGCGCCCGGAGCATCACCCTGGACCTGTGCCCCACCAGCAACGTCCAGGCCGGCATCGTGCCGTCGCTCGCCGCACATCCCATCACCCGGCTCCACCGGGCGGGGGTGAGCGTGACCCTGTCCACCGACGACCGGACGGTGAGCCGGACCACCCTCAGCGGGGAGATGGCGGACGTGGCGATCGCCACTGGCATGACCGCCGAGGAGCTGGCGGAGATCGCGATCAACGGCTTCCGGCGAGGGTTCAGCTCTCCGCTCGAGCTGGCGGAGCCGCGGGCCGAGGCGGCACGCGCCTGGCACGCCTGGACCGCGACCCGGAACCCACTCCCCGCCTGACGCGTCGGCGGCCCGGTCAGGGAGCCAGCCAGCCCTCCAGCAGGTCCCACGCCGCCGCCGGATCGGCGACGACATGGTCCGGGCGACGGTCGCCGGTCAATCCGACCGCCTGGTCCGCATCGGTCACCCCGGTCAGGACCAGGACGCTCCGGATCCCGGACCGATGCGCCCCGGCGATGTCGGAGTCGGGGTTGTCGCCGATGACCAGCGCCGCGGCGGGCTCCACGCCGGCCGCCTCCAGGATCGCGGCGAACATGGCCGGCTCGGGCTTGCCGATGACCAGCGGCGCAACGCCGCTGGCCTCGGCGATGGCGGCCACCATGGCGCCGGCTCCGGGACGGAAGCCGCTGGGCGTGGGGTAGCGGGCGTCCGCGTTGGTGGCCACGAACCGGGCACCGGCGCGTACGGCAGCCGCGGCGACGGCAAGCCGGCCCTCGTCAAAGTCGGGATCCAGGCCGACGAGCACCGCGTCGAACGGCTGGGCATCGGCCGCGGCGCTGGCCGCCGCAGCGATGGGCACGACCGAGTAGCCCGCGGCGTCGAGCTCGGTGACCATCCCGGCCGCTCCGACCGCCAGCACGGCCCGAACGTCTGGCTGATGCCGCCGCAGGTGCTCGATGGTGGCCGAGGTGGAGGTCACGATCTCGTTCGCGGCGGCCGGGATGTCCATCGCGGCCAGGCGCTCGGCGTACTGGTCGCGGGTGAACATCGAGTTGTTCGTCGCGTAGCGGACCGCGACGCCGGCTTCGTGCAGCAGGCCCACGAGGTTGGCCGCGCCGGGTATCGCCCGGTCGCCGCGATACAGGACCCCGTCCATGTCCAGGATGACCAGCCGAAGGGGCGGCCGAGCGGTCGAGGGCGGGTCGCCGTGGTCAGACATGGGCGACACGGTAGACGACAGCGGAAAACCCTTGAGGGCGTTCGGGCGGGAAGATATGATGCCGCCGACTCGCGTGGGCTCTGCCCTCATGGGCCCCGAGCGCAGCCGCGCCATCGCCGCGGCGAGATCCATCCCGTTACGGAGGGCGGAAGGAGAACGCATGCGGAAGCGCAATTACGCATTCAGCGCGATGTTCGTGTCGCTTGCGCTGGTATTGGGCGCCTGTTCTGGCGGTCAGATCAGCACGGGGGCGGGCCTCTGCCGAGAGGTAGGGGACGCCGTCGCGGCTGAGCCGTCGACTCCGGAGTCCACCGGCACCAGCGACCTGGTCATCGGCCTGGTCACCGACGTCGGCACGCTGGACGACGCGGGCTTCAACCAGTACAGCTGGGAAGGCGCGCTGCAGGGCGCCGCGATCATCGGTGCTCCCGAGCCGGAGGCCATCGTCTCCACGGACTCGTCGCAGTACGAAGACAACATCAACTCGTTCGTGGACGCCGGGGCAAACCTGATCGTCACGGTTGGCTTCGCAGCTGGCGCTGCGACTCAGGCCGCGGCGACGGAGAACCCGGACATCCACTTCGTGGGGGTCGACCAGTTCCAGGTCAACACCGACTTCGGTGGCGAGTGGGAGCCACTCCCGAACTATGAGTCGCTCATCTTCAGCGAGCAGCAGGCTGGCTACCTGGCCGGCATCCTGGCCGGTTCGATTTCGGAGAGCGGCGAAGTGGCCGCCCTCGGCGGATCGGGCACCATCCCGCCGGTCGTGAACTACATGCGCGGCTTCGAGAACGGCGTGCACTCGGTGAACGCCGACGCCACCGTGCACCTGAAGTACGTCAGCAACGACCTGACCACCGCCTTCAACGACCCGACCACGGGCAAGACCTTCGCCGACGAGTTCCTCGCGGTGAACGAGAACGTCGACCTCCTGTTTGCGGTCGCCGGCAAGACCGGCAATGGCATGCTGGATTCGGTCGTCGAGCATGGAATCTACGGGTTCGGCGTGGACGTCGACCAGTGGGTCTCCTTGCCCGATGCCGCCATCTGCATCGTGACCAGTGCCGAGAAGCACCTGACCCTGGGCGTCAGCGAGTCCATCACGTCGTTCGCGGCGGGCGACGTCCGCAGCAACAACGTGTTCTACGGTGCGGACAACAACGGCATCGGCCTGGCGCCGTACTACCAGTTCTCGGACCTCGTGACTGACGACATCCAGGCGGCGATCGACGACGCGTTCGACGCGATGGCGAGCGGCGACCTGAATCCGTGCGGCGATCCGTCCACGTGCTACGCCGGTGAAGAGGACCCCGGAACCTAGTAGCTCTCGCCGAGTAGGACCCTAGCCCACCGAGCGGGCCGATCCGGACTGGATCGGCCCGCTCACGCATATCCCCCGATCTTCACGTTTGCCCGTAACCAGGGTGATGCATCGCCGCTGACATGACCGACGCCACCAACAGCGCCACCACGAACCGCGGCCAGGACGCTCCCGTGCTCGAGATGCGCGGCATCACCAAGCAGTACCCGGGCGTCACGGCTTGCGACGGCATCAGCCTCGACCTGCGAGCGGGTGAAATCCATGCGCTGCTCGGCGAGAATGGCGCGGGGAAGACCACCCTGATGAACATCCTCTTCGGGCTGGCCGTCCCCGGCTCCGGTGACATCCTCCTGAATGGGGAGGTCACGGAGATCGCGAGCCCGCACGATGCCATTGCTCGCGGGATCAGCATGGTGCACCAGCACTTCATGTTGGTCCCAGTCTTGTCGGTGGCCGAGAACATCCTCCTCGGCGAGGAGCCAATGAAGCGGAAGATCTTCCTCGACCGAGCCGGTTCTCGGGCGCGGATTCGCGAGCTCGGCGAGCGGTTCGGCTGGGAGATCGACCCGGACCGCAAAGTCGGCCAGCTGTCCGTTGGGTGGCAGCAGCGGGTGGAGATCCTCAAGGCGCTCTACCGCGACACCAAGGTGCTCATCCTCGACGAGCCCACCGCGGTGCTTACCCCGCAGGAGACGCGGGAGATCTTCGATGTCCTTCGCCGTCTCCGCGACGAGGGGTACGCCATCGTCTTCATCTCCCACAAGCTGTATGAGGTCCTGGAGATCGCCGATCGGATTACGGTCATCCGGCGGGGCAAGGTGGTGGGCAGCCGCAAGCCGTCCGAGACCAACGAAGATGATCTGGCTGAGCTGATGGTCGGCCGTGAGGTCCAGCTCACCGTCGACCGCGGGACGAGCCACCCGACCGAGCCGGTCCTCACCGTCGAGGCCCTCCACGTCAACGACGATCGTGGGCGCGAGGTCGTGCACGACGTGAGCCTCACCATTCGGAAAGGCGAGATCTTCGGGGTGGCCGGCGTGGCGGGTAATGGACAGGATGAGCTGGTCGAGGCCCTCACGGGCCTGCGCAAGCCGTCATCCGGATCGGTCCAGCTGGCGGGCCAGGACGTAACGGGCGCCGGACCGCGGCGCCTGCACCAGGCGGGCGTGGGCTTCGTCCCCGGCGACCGGCATCGATTCGGGCTGGTGCTCAGCTTCCCGCTCACCGACAACCTGGTCCTGAACGACTACTACCACCCTCCGTACAGCCGAGGCGGCGTCCGCAACGAGGACGCCATCACGCGGGATGCGGAGGACGCGATCGCCCGCTACGACGTGCGGACCCCATCCGCCACCGTCACCGCATCCACCCTCTCAGGCGGGAACCAGCAGAAGGTCATCGTGGCTCGCGAATTTGAGGGCGACCTCAAGCTGCTCGTCCTCGACCAGCCGACCCGTGGCCTCGATGTCGGTTCGATCGAGTTCATCCACCGCCAGACCATCTCTCGCCGTGATACCGGAGTCGGCATCCTCCTCGTCTCCGCCGAGCTGGACGAGATCCTCGAGCTGTCCGACCGGATCGCGGTGATGTACCGCGGTCGGCTCGTCGCGACGGTCGATGGGGCGACCGCGGAGAAGGAACGGATCGGCCTGATGATGGCGACCGGCGAGGTCCCCGACCAGG
>DASYGU010000029.1:0-7090 GCA_035999355.1 Candidatus Limnocylindria bacterium
TCCAGGACGACCGCATCCACGGCGTCCTGAGCACGTACGCGGGCAGCGGGTTCAAGGTCGCCTACCTGTCCGAGGACGAGCAGACGGCTTTGCGCGACCAGGTGATCGTTCCGTACTTCCAGGCCGAGCAGGTGGGAGACGGCCTGCTGGCGGCGATGGGCGTCATCGCCGACGAAGTCACGCCCGGATCGACCGCGGCCCTCAACTTCTATCGGCAGGCAAACGCCGTCATCGGCATTCCGGGCGGGATCCTCGTCCTGCTCTTCACGCTGGGGACCGCGTTCGTCGTGTGGCGGCGCCAGGGAGACGATCCGGATGTCATCGACTCGCCATCGGTCCTGATGGCCGGGCCCCCGGCCGACATGACCCCGCCGCTGGCCACGGTCCTGACCGAGGGCCGAGCGACGGGCAACGCGATCCGCACACTCATGGTCGAGCTCGCCGGGACCGGGCTCATCCGGTTCCGCAACCTCGAGCGGGTGAAGGACGTGAAGCGCGACGACGATCCGGATCCGCTGACCGACCCGGCCATCGAGATCGTCGGCGTTACCGTGAATCGCGAGCAACCGACGGGCGTCCTGGCCGAGGCCTTCCGCGAGCTGGTCACCCTCGGTGGGTCGACCGGTGAGCTGCGACGCGAATCGCTGTGGGCGGTCAACGAGACACTCGAGCCGACCAAGCGTCGGCTCGAGGAGGAGGGCGTCCGGCTCGGGTGGCTCACCCGCCGGCCGACACCCGAGATCACGAAATGGATCGGCATCGGCGTCCTGGAGGCAATCGCGGGTGGCGGGGCGATCTTCCTCGGTTACGCGATCCCGATGAGCGGCCTCACCCTCGTCGGGGGCGCCCTCGTCATCGGCGGGCTGGCCACCGCTGCGTTCGGGACCCAGATGTCGAAGCGGACCGAGAATGGGGCCTACGTCGACGCCATGCTCAAGGCGTTCCGGCGCACCCTCCAGAAGACGCTCGAACAGGCTCGCTCCATGGCGGAGGTGGCGCAGGAGCCGACTGTTCGCGTCCTCGCCGACACGCCGGACAAGGCGGTCGTGTGGGGAGTCGCCCTCGGGCTCCATCAGCAGGTCGGCGAGGTCCTCGCGCGCGAGATGGCGGACCCCCAGATGCGAGCCGCCGCCCAGTCGTCGGGCTCCTACTACCCGATGTGGATCGGGTCGTCATTCGCCGGCGATTCCGGCGGTGGCGGCGGGGGCAGCCTCTTCTCGGGATCGGGCACGCCGGACGTGGGTGGGATGCTCGGGACCATTGGCAGCGTGGGCTCCGCGCCCGCGTCGTCATCCAGCGGCGGAGGCGGCTTCGGTGGCGGGGGCGGCGGAGGCGGCGGAGGCGGGAGCAGCGGCTTCTAAATCATTACAAACTTTGCGCACATTTCAAATGTTGGGTATCGTGGGGCCATGGCATACGACCGCGACCGACGACCACCTCGCCCCCGCCGCCCGGATGACCGGCGACCGGGTGGCCCTGACCGATACCGCCCCGCCGACCGCGGGCCAGACCGTGGCCCCGACCGCGGAGGCGACCGTCCTTTTCGCCCCCGTCCGCCCTATCAGTCCGGCCCGCGGCCACCGCGCAGCGGTCCGCCCGATGAGGGCGGGATGTCCCTCCGCCTCGATCCCCGCCACCTGGCGACCCTGCGCAACCTGGCCGCCGAGGCCGGCGTTCGGCCCGGTGAGCTGGTCACGATCTGGGTCACCGAGCGGCTCGACGCGGAGCGACGCGGAGCGTCCTCCCCGAGCGACGTCGGCCCGGTCCTCGAGTCCCTGAACGAGCGAATCGAGACCCTGTCTCGTCGGATCAGCGCGTTGGAAGGCGGGAAGACCTCTCAGGCTGACGACGGGCCCGCCGATTCGACGCCCGAACCGGCCCCCGCCCGTCGACGCGGACGGCCGCCCAAGGCCGCGACAGCCGCGGCCGCGGCCGCGGCCAATGGAGACGCCGGAACCGCCGTACCCACCGATGCGCCGACCAAGAAGGGGAAGCGGAAGAAGCAGGCGGCTGGAAAGACGAAGCACGCCCGCGGCAAGGGCAAGAACCCGGCCGTGCCGCTTCACGAGGAGATCGCGGCCGTCCTGGCCGAGCGTGGTCCGATGACAGCGGGCGATCTCGCGAAGGCCGTCTCAGAGCGGGGTGTGTACGCACCACCGCGGAGCGCGAAGGCGCTGGATGCCACCGCGGTCAGCGTCCGGGTGTCGAACCCGCGCTATCGGTCGCGCTTCACGCGAGCGGACGGGAAGATCGGCCTGGCCTAGTCCTCGAGGACGAACGTGACCAGGATGTTGGCCTGGAACTCGATCGAGCCGTCGCTGTTGATGTTGACCCGCTGCTCCTTGACCCATGCGCCCCTGACCCCACGCAACGTGCGCTGGGCGCGCTCGACGCCCTGACGCACGGCGTCTTCGAAGCTATCGGGTGAGGTGCAGCTCAGCTCGGTGACCCTGGCGACCGACATCGGATAGTCCTCCAACGAGACGGGTGGAGCGCCAGTCTACGGGAGGGTCAGGATCCGTCGTGGGTTCTCGACCATGATCCGCTCGAGCTCACCCTCTCCGACCGCCGCGGTCCTGAGCGCCGGCAGGAAATGCTGTTGGAGATAGGTGTAGCCGAAGCCCCCGTTCACCTTCAGCTGCATGTCGTGGCACACATCCTGGCTGAGCAGGATCTGGGCGCCGTAGCCCCGCTCCAGGAGCTCGACGATGAGCTCGACGATCCGCGGCTCGCGTTGCTCGTCCACCGGGTCGAACCGATGGCCGAGGAAGTCGAACTGGAGGTTCGCGCCCCGATCGAGGATGGCGAGATAGTGATCGAGGTCCGGCCACGAGTCGGCATGGCCGATGACCACCCGGCCGGGGTCGACACCCTCGGACAGGAAGATGTCCAGCTGCGCCTCGCCCACCGCCGACTGGACGCCGTGGGTGGTGACCGTCATCCCGGTCCGGATCGCGGCCCGCGCCGCGGCCCGGTGAACGCGCTCTTCGAGCGCGCTGATCCACGGCTTGTCGGTCCCGATCTCGCCGATGATGCCGGGCTGGATGCCCGTCTCGCCGACGCCGTGCTCGAACTCGCTGACCAGCTCGTCCGCCAGGCTGTCCACCGATCGGCGGTCGATGAGCGCCTCGGCCGGATAATAGGGTCCCCGATACCAGCCGCAGCCCATCACGATCTGGACGCCGGTCCGGCTGGCGAGGCGGCGGAGCCGCTCCGGATCGCGGCCGATACCTGGAACGGTGAGGTCGACCAGGGTCCGGCCGCCGCGGCGCCGATAGTCGCGCAGCTCGTCGGCGATCGTGAGCTCGTCGGCCGCCAGCTCCCAGTAGTCGAACCGGCCCGGGATGTGCCACAGGGAGACCCGTGTGTGCTCGTGGAGGAGCGCAAAACCAACGGATTCGGGCGGAATCGGCCCGGAGACAGTCATCACCCGGGGAGCCATGGCGGTACCTCGGTTCGGGCGCCGGTCGGATGGAGCGAACCGCCGGCGTCGCTTGGATGGGTTGACCGCGGCATGGTGCCACTCGGCACCCGAGTCGCGCAAAAGACTGTTGCCGCTGGCCGTCAAAGTGCTACAACACCTCGGAACGGCCGCCCGATTCGACGGCCAGGACCATAGGAGGTCATTGGAGCGATGAATCAGCGGCCAACCGGGGTCACCATCCTGGCCGTCCTCGCCTTCATCGGCGGGGCATTCGGCATCTTGGGTGCGCTTGCCCTCCTGGGGCTGGGCGTTGCGTTTGCCGGCGTTGCCGGAGGCGGGCTCAGCTTCATATTCGGGATCGTGTTCCTCGCCCTCAGCATCCTGTACCTGTGGATCGGCTGGGGCTTCTGGAACCTCAAGCGCACCGCATGGAGCCTTGGCCTCGTGGTGTTCGGGGCCGGCATCGTGATCTCGCTGATCGAGATGCTCCTGGGCTACGCCAGCATCACGAACCTGATCGTAACGATCGTGATCAACGGCATCGTGATCTACTACCTGCTCACGCCGGGTGTGAAGGCGGCCTTCGGAGTCGAAGGCGACCTCCAGAGCGCGGTCATGAGCGGGCTGCCGATGGGAGGCACCGCCTCCACGTCGGCCCCGGCGGCGACTCCGCCGGCGGCACCTGCGCCTCCGGCCGCTCCGCCTCCGGCAGAGCCACCGGCCAGCACGTGGAGCGGCTCGGGCGAGTCTTCGGGCGGCTCCACCCCAAGCGCGGGCACCGACGACAGCGACCCCAACGCGTAGTCGCCGAACCAGCGGTCGCGCGCGCCGCGCGAACCGTGGCGTGGGCGCCCGACGGGTAACCGTCGAGGCGCCCACATCGGTCTCTTGAGCACGCTGCCATGAACGAACCCGAGCCCTCGTACAGCGGCACGCAGGAATGGGCCGCCGCCCAGGCTGAGGTCGACGACGTTGCCGCGCGTCTGAAGCTCGACGACGGGATGCATCGCGTCCTTCGCGTCGCCAAGCGCGAGCTGGAGGTCCACTTCCCGATCCAGTTCGATGACGGACGGGTGGACGCGGTCACCGGCTGGCGGGTCCATCACAACATCAACCGCGGGCCATCGACCGGTGGCGTGCGATACACCGCGGACCTCACCCTGGACCTCGTGCGGGCCAACGCGATGTGGAACACGTGGAAGGCGGCCATCGTCGAGATTCCCTATGGCGGCGCGTTCGGTGGCGTAGTGGTCGATCCCAAGCAGCTGTCCGCCCACGAGGTCGAGGGCCTGACCCGCCGCTACACGACCGAGATCAGCCCGCTCATCGGCCCGTCCCAGGACATCCCCATGCCGGACGTGAACACCGATGAGCAGACGATGGCGTGGATGATGGACACGTACTCCATGCAGCGCGGGTACACGATCCGAGGCGTGGTGACCGGCAAACCACCTGCGATCGGTGGCACGCGAGGTCAGCGTGATGCCGTCAGCCTGGGGGCCCTCCGCGCCATCCAGGCGGTCGCCAGGACCCAGGGCCTGTCGGTCGACGGCGCCCGGGTCGTGATGCAGGGCTTCGGTCGGGTGGGCACCATCCTGGCCGAGATGATGGCCGGGGCCGGCGCCCGGATCGTGGCCATCGCCGACGACCGTCATGCCATCCGCAACCCGTCCGGGATCGAGGTCGGGCCGGCGGTGGCGCACATGGCCGCCCACGACAGTGCCGAGGGACTGCCCGGTGGTGAGCCCATGGACCGCGCCGACGTATTTGCGGAGCCGTGCGACATCCTGGTCTCGGCCGGTCTTCAGGGTCAGATCTCGGCCACGAACGCACCGCGGATCGAGGCCCGGATCGTGGCCGAGGCCGCGAACGGGGCGACATCGCCGGAGGCCGATCTCGCCCTCTACGACAACGGGGTGACGGTGATCCCTGATCTGCTGTGCACCGCCGGCGGCTTCGTGGTCGGCTACCTCGAATGGGTCCAGGACCTGCAGTCGTTCTTCTGGAGCGATGCCGAGGTGACCGCTGAGCTCGACCGGGTGATGAACGACGCGGCTGCCGCGGTCATGGCAGCCGCCGATCGCCACCACGTGGACCTCCGGACGGCGGCGCTGATGGTCGGCATCGGCCGGGCCGCGGAGGCAACCACGTTGCGCGGCCTATACCCTTAGGGCCGGGTGGCAGAGCAGCACGACGACCGCACCGCGTCACACGACCAGCCCGAACGCTACGGTGGCGACGGGCTGGATCTCGATCGTGACCGGCTGACCCTTCGCTTCGAAAGCTTCGAGCTCGAGCGCACGTTCCAGGTCGACCTCGGCCTGCGACTCCGCCTCCAGCACCGGGTCGGCCTGTTCCTCGCCACCGGCCTGTGGATCACCGCCGGGCTCATGCTGATCGTGATCTACGGCGTCGATCCGCTGGAGATCGCGCTCGCCATCTCGGTGCCGATGGCGTTCGTGATCGGTGGGCTGGCGATCATCGGCCGGTTCGAGACCTGGGACGCGCAGCAGGTCGTGAACGGGATCATCAACCTCGTCGGCGGGATGTCCATGATCTTCATCTCGACCCGGGTGGCGGACGTGCCCGAGGCCCTGGGCACGGTCCTCATCCTGAACGCGATCTTTGCCTTCAGCGTGGTACGGATGGGGTTCGTCATCGGCCTGGCAGCCGAGCTGCCGGTCCTCATCTGGGTCGCCGCCCTCGCCTGGATCGGGACCTATCCCGAGATCGGGTGGTTCACGGTCTTCCTGCTCGCCAGCGGCCTGGGGGTCGCCGCCTACGGGGCATACATGCTCGAGTCGTCCGCGCGCGCCCGATTCCTCCAGCGGCACGACCTCGCTCGGCAGGGAGAGGCCCTGGCCCGCGAGAAGGCGAAGTCGGACCGGCTGCTCCACACCATGCTTCCCGCCTCGATTGCCGACCGCCTCCGGGACGAGCCGCGGGTCATCGCCGACGCGTTCCCGGACGCCACCGTCGTCTTCTCCGACATCGTGGGCTTCACCCCGATCGGCTCGGACATGGCACCGGTCGATCTCGTGACCGTCCTGAACGAGCTGTTCGGTCGCTTCGACGAGCTCGCCGCGCGCCACGGCCTGGAGAAGATCAAGACCATCGGCGACGGCTACATGGCGGTCGCGGGCGTGCCGCTGGCGATGGACGACCACGCCGATCGGGCCGTCCGGTTCGGGCTGGCCATCCATCGCGCCACGAACGACCTTGGCGCGGAGCTGAGCATGCCGCTTCAGCTGCGGGTGGGCATCCACAGCGGGCCGCTGGTGGCCGGGGTCATCGGGCGCGACAAGCTCGCCTATGACCTGTGGGGCGACACGGTCAACGTGGCCAGCCGGATGGAGTCGCAGGGCATGCCCGGGCGGGTCCAGATCAGCGAGGCGACCGCGTTGCGCCTGAACGAGGAGGTCAGCCTCGAGCCGCGCGGCACGATCGAGGTGCGCGGTCGGGGGCCGATGCGCGTCCTGCTCGTCAACGAGCCCGACCAGACCGATGGCGCGGTCCCGGTCGCCGAAACAGCACGGGCATGAATCCGGCAGGTCGCGGCCGATGAGCAGGAACGAGCGGAAGCCGCGGTTCACGACCCAGTCCGGAGTCGAGATCAACCGCCTCTATTCGCCGGAGGACCTAGCCGGCTGGGATGCGGCCCGAGAC
>DASYGU010000282.1:0-6671 GCA_035999355.1 Candidatus Limnocylindria bacterium
TGGAGGGGCCGGAGATTCGGTCCCGCTTCAGCGAGCTCGAGCTCGAGGCCCGCGAAGCCTCGCTCGACGACCTGGCGGCCGTTACCCGGCGACTGCTGGACGCCGGCGCGGTGGGCGCCGAACCGATTCCGAAGGCGGTCCGGGCCCTCGGGCCGACCGCGACCGGCCCGCCGGACGTTGTGGTTCCCGCGTTCGAGCCGGATGACCCCGCGGGATGGGCCGTCCGCGCGGCGCTCGCCGATGGGGTGCTCCGCATCCTGCGCCACGACCCGGGCACCAGAATGGGCTCGGTCGAGGACCTGCATCAGCTCCGCGTCGGCGTCCGGCGGCTGCGGAGCGACCTCCGGACGCTCGGACCACTGCTCGAGGAGCATTGGGCGCCAGGTCTCGAAGCCGACCTCCGGGCGCTCGGGAACCGGCTCGGCGACGTTCGCGACTTCGACGTCCAGCTGGCACGGATCCAGACTGAGCATCCCGACCTGGCGGCGGAGCTCGAGCCGTTGAGCGCGGATCTTCACCAGCGGCACGCCACGGCCCGCGCGGCGCTCCTCGACGAGCTCCGGTCCGACCGTTACGCCCAGCTCCTCGAGCGGCTGGTGGTCCTGGCCCGCGACCCCGAGCTCAGCCCCGCGGGCTTCGAGCCCTCGGGCATTGCGCTCCCCCGGCTCGCGGACACCGCCTGGCGCCGGCTCGAGCGCCGGGCCGACCCAATCGTCGAGGCCGAGGAACCAACCAATGCCCAGCTCCATCGGGTTCGGATCGCCACCAAGCGCGCGCGTTATGCCGCCGAGACCGCGGCCCGCGCGCTGCCGGAGGATCAGGCCGAGGAGGCCCGTCGCTTCGCTGATCGGCTGGGCGAGCTCCAGGACCTGCTCGGACGGCACCAGGACGCGGTCGTGTCGTCTGCCCAGGCCCACGCCGCCGCCGCAGAACACGGCGACGATCTCGCCCTGGTGGTCGCGGCCGGCCGCGTGATGGAGCGCGAGATCGGGAACGCGCGGCGGGAGCGCCGACGCCTGGCCCGGATGTGGGCCTCGATCCGGAAGAAGAAGCGCCGGCGCTGGATGCGGCGATGAGCACGCCCATCATCCGGGCGGCCGGTGGGGTCGTGTGGCGACCGACCGAGACCGCGTCGGGAGACGCCGGGGTCGAGGTGGCGGTCGTCCACCGGCCGCGCTACGACGACTGGAGCCTGCCCAAGGGCAAGCTGGCCCCCGGCGAGCCCGAGGTCGAGGGCGCGGTGCGCGAGGTGCTCGAGGAGACCGGCTATCGCGTTCGGATCGGCCGTCCGTTGGGCGAGACTCGCTACATCAAGGACGTCGCCGGTGTGCATCGGCTCAAGGTCGTCCACTGGTGGGCGATGCGAGCGGAGACGGGGACGTTCACCACCAACGACGAGATCGACGACCTCCGCTGGCTGTCGCTGGAGGGCGCGGCCGCCCTGGTCACCCGCGACAGCGACCGCGTCGTGCTCGAACGGTTCGCGCACGGACCGATGCCCACCCGGACCGTGCTCCTCGTGCGCCATGGCAGCGCCGGGTCGGCCTCGACCTGGACCGGCGACGACCAGGCGCGGCCGCTCGACGGGCAGGGCTGGGCGCAGGCCGACGGGCTGGCACGCCTCCTCGCGCGCTTCGACATCGCCGAGGTCGTCTCGGCTGACGTCGCCCGCTGCACACAGACGGTGGCTCCGCTCGCCGAGGCGCTCGCGCTCACGGTGCGCGCCGACCCGGTCCTGTCGGAGGTCGCCTATCCCGGTCGAGAGGACGAGGCCGTGACGCTCGTGCGCAGCATCGGCGGCGCTCGGGACGGGGTCGCCTGCAGCCAGGGTGCCGTCATTCCGGACCTGCTTCGTCGCCTGGTCGAGCACGACGACCGGGTGGTTCCCGAACCGATTGCCAACCGCAAGGGCAGCGTCTGGGCCCTGACCTACAGTGAGGGACGGCTGCTGGAGATGGACTACATCCCTCCGCCGGACACCGCGGTCGAGGAGGACGTGCCGGTCCCGGCCTGATCCACGGCGATGCGCTAGGCTCCGGGCCGATGCCTGACCAGCCGAGCGCCACGCCCGATTCCGCCGAGCCGGCGATCAGGACCATCGGACTGACCAAGCACTACAGCGGCGGACGGCATCGGCCCGGCCGCGGCCTTGGCCCGATTCGCGCGCTGAATGACGTCAGCCTGGAGGTCGAGTCGGGCGAGATCTTTGGCTTCCTCGGCCCCAACGGCGCCGGCAAGTCGACCATGATCCGGACCCTGCTCGGGTTCCTCCACGCGACGAGCGGGTCAGCCAGGGTCCTCGGCATGGACGTCGTCCGAGACTCGGTCGCCCTCCGTGGCCGGGTCGGGTACCTGCCCGGCGGGATTGCGCTGTACGGCTCCCTCGCCGGTACTGCGTCACTCGACTACTACGCCGACCTCCAGCAGCGCGAACCGGTGAAGCGGACGGAGCTCGCCGAGCGGCTCCAGCTGTCATCGGCCGATCTCAAGCGACGGGTTCGGGACTACAGCCGGGGCATGCGCCAGAAGATCGGCGTCATCCAGGCCCTCCAGCACGATCCCGAGCTCGCGATCCTCGATGAGCCGACCGAGGGCCTCGATCCGCTCATGCAGCTCGCGTTCTACGAGATCCTCGAGGACCTGCGGGCCGAGGGTCGGACCATCTTCATGAGCTCGCACTACCTGGGCGAGGTCGAGCGCATCTGCAACCGGGTGGCCATCATCCGGGCCGGGCACCTGATGGCCGTCCAGCACGTGGACGAGCTCCTTGCCCGCCGCAAGCGCCGGGTCAGCCTGCTCTGGCGCGGGACGGCGCCCGACCTTGAGGGCGTCCCGGGCCTCGAGGACGTCGTCGTCTCGCGGGACCGGATCACGGCCACTCTCTCCGGCGACGTGGCACCGTTCATCCGGGCCATCGCCTCGCCTTCGCTGGTGGACCTGCTCATCGAGCCGGCCCGCCTGGAGGACGTCTTCTACGAGTTCTACGCCGGCGAGGACACCGGCGAGGGCGGCGCTCCATGAGCTGGACCGTGCTGCGCCAGTCGCTCTACTGGCAGCGATCGCGGCTCATCGCCGTCGGCCTGGTGGCGCTCGCCTGGGGCGCCCTGATCCCGACCTTCTACGTGACCTTCCAGGATCTGTTCGAAGGGCTGATCGAGGGCGGGTTCCCGGAGAACCTGCTGAACTTCGGATCGGGCAGCCTGTTCACCCTGGGCGGAACGATGACCATCGGCTTCGAGCATCCGATCGGCATCGGCCTGGTCGCGATCTTCGCCGTCGGAGCGGCTGCCAATGCGGTCGCGGGCGAGCGCGAGGCGGGAACGCTCGAGGTGCTCCTGTCCCGGCCGCTCTCCCGCCGACGCTTCTACGCGTCCGTTGGCGCTTCGGTGAAGATCGAGGCCGCGATCGTGCTGGCCTTGATGCTCGCTGGCCAGACGGCGAGCATCATCGCCCTCGGCGTGCAGGACGAGATCGAGGTCGCCTGGATCCCCATGGTCTGGGTGATGGGCCTGCTGCTGTGGGCGGCGTTTGCCGCGTTCTCGCTGGCCGCCAGCGTCTCGTTCGACCGCCGCGGGCCGGCCATGGCCCTGAGCCTGGCATACCTGGGCGTGAACTATTTCCTCGAGATCCTCGGGACCTTCCTGCCGGACCTGGACTGGACGCAGGAGTACTCCCTGTTCCACCACTTCAACCCCGGTGAGATCGTGACCGGCAATCTCGACCCGGTGGACATCCTCATCTTCGCGGTGGCGATCATTCTGCCCATCATCTGGGCGCTCGTCGTCTTCCCCCGCCGCGACCTGGCGGCTCCGGCCTAACCCGCGACCGGCGCGGGGGACGGGGCGACGTAATCGGGACCGAGGGCGAGCCGCTCCACGTCCGCCAGCTCCAGATGCTGACCGTCGGCGAACGCCGCGGCGAACTCGGCACTGTCGATCCGCAGCGTCTCCGGATCGAACCCGGCCAGCTCCCGGTTCGCGGCACCCAGGCCGCTGCCCGCCAGGTGCTCCGTCGCGGTGGCAAAGCCCGCCAGACGCGCCGCCGTCAGGTCGTCGCCGGTCGCATGGGCGAGGGCGGCGAATGCGTCGAAGACGAGGACGTAGCCGGTGATGTCGTCGGTCGCGCGGAAGTACCCGTAGGCCTCGGTGAGGTCGGCCCGCATGCCGGCCGCATCGTGGTTCAGCTGGATCAAGCCCCGGATGTACAGCGTCCAGCCGATCATGAATCGATCATCGATCTCGCGAAATATGGCGAGCGCCTCGTCGACCAGCCGCCGTGCCGGTCCCAGGTCGGTCTTGAAGTAGTACGTGCTGGCCACCGCCCATAGTGCGCGGCCAATCCCCTGCTGGTCGTTCAGCCGCCGGTTGACCTCCAGGGATTCCTCGGCGATCGCTCGCGCCTCGTCCTGCGCGTCGACTTGCCACGCGTAGGTGAAGGTCATGTTGTACAGGGCATTGGCCTCCGCGCGGTCGTCATGCCGGGCGCGCGCCAGGTCCAGGTTCTCCTGGTACCAGACACGGGCCGCGTCGATGTCCCCCTGCCAGTACGCAATCCCGCCGGCGGCCTCCAGCGCGGCCTCCCGGACCTCTGGAAAGTCATGCGCATCGGGCAGAGCGAGCGTCCGCTGGGCATAGTCCCGAGCCTCGGTCAGGTAGCCCCTGATCTGCCAGTAGCGCCAACACGCGGTCAACAGCCGGAGCGCCGTCTCGGTGTGTGGTCCCTCGAGCGCCCAGCGGATGGCGGCGCGGAGGTTGTCGCGCTCGAGCTCGAATCGGTCCAACCACGCTCGGCCGTCGGTGCCCATGACCTCGCCCGCTCCGCGTTCGGCGAAGGCCAGGATGGCGGCGGCATGGCGACCGAGGAGCAGCTCAGCTTCGCCGCCGGCAGCCAGCTGTTCGGCCGCGAATTGGCGAATGGTCTCGAGCATCCGGAACCGGGGCTCATCGCCGGTCGACTCCTCGCGCAGCAGGCTCTTGTCCACCAGGGAGCTCACCACGTCGAGGGCCATCCCCCGGTCGGGAGGTTCGAAGCAGACCTCTTCGACCTGCTCAAGGGTGGCGCCTCCGGCGAAGACCGAGATCCGCGCGAACGCCCTCCGGTCGTCGCTCTCGAGCAGGTCGTGGCTCCACGCGATTGCCCCGCGGAGGGTCTGCTGGCGCTCCGGTAGGTCGCGAGCGCCCCCGGACAGCAGCCCGAGCCGGTCGCTCAGCCGATCGAGGATGGCCTGCGGGGTCAGAACACGGACGCGAGCCGCGGCCAGCTCGATGGCCAGCGGCAGTCCGTCGAGCCGGACGCAGATCTCGGCCACGGCCGGGGCGTTCGCGTTGTCCACCGAGAACCCGGGCTTCACGGCAACTGCTCGCTCCACGAACAGCGCCACCGACTCGAACTGGGTGAACTGTTCGAGCTCGAGCATGTGCTGCGGATCGGGCAGACCGAGCGGTGGGACGGGGTATTCGTGCTCGCCGTAGACCCGGAGGGGGCTCCGGCTGGTGGCGAGAATGGTCAGCTTCGGCGCCTGGGCCAGGAGGTCGCCGATGACCGGTGCTGCGGCATTGACCTGCTCGAAATTGTCCAGGACGAGGAGGAAGGCCCGATCCCCGAAGTGCTCGGCCAGGCGCTGGACCGACGCCGACCCGGGATCGGGCATCCCGCTCGCCTGCGCGATGGTGGGGAGCAGGAGGTCGGCCTTGGAGATGGGCTCGAGCGCCACGAAGTACACGCCGCCGGCGAACTGGTCGGAGGCATCGGCCGCGGCCTGCAGCGCGAGCCGCGTCTTTCCCGTCCCGCCGGGCCCGGTCAGGGTCACAAGCCGGTTGGCGGCGAGCAGGGCCAGAACGTCCGATACCTCGCGCTGGCGGCCCAGGAACGACGTGAGCTGGAGCGGGAGGTTGTTCGGGGTCGCGTCCAGGGTCTTGGGCGGCGGGAATTCGGTGGCCAGGCCGTGGACCGCCAGCTGCCAGAGGTGCTCCGGCCTGGAGAGGTCCTTGAGCCGATGCTGCCCGAGGTCGACGAGGGTGACTCCCGCGGGAAGGCTGCCCGCGGCCAGGGCCTGGGTCGCACCGGAGAGGAGCACCTGGCCGCCGTGGCCGGCGGCGGCGACCCGGGCTGCGCGATGGACGTCGAGTCCCACGTAGCTGTCACCGCCCAGCACGCCCTCCCCGCTGTGGAGCCCCATCCGAACCCGAACCGCGACGTTCGGCGGCCACGGCTCGGCGGCGAGCGCCCGTTGGGCATCGCCGGCGGCGGCAACCGCCTTCGGAGCCGAGGGGAACACCGCGAAGAACGCATCTCCCTCGGTTCCCACCTCGGTGCCATCACCAGTCGCAATCGCTTCGCGCAGGAGCGCGTGATGGCGCTCGAGGACCGGCACATACCCATCACCCAGCGTCTCGAGCAGCCGCGTGCTGCCCTCGATATCGGTGAACAGGAAGGTGACGGTTCCGGTCGGAAGGTTCGGCATCGGGTGGGGGTAGTTTCGGGCTTCGGTTCTGCCCCGGCAAGGCAGAACGGATACCGTACCGACCGATGAGCAACGAGCTGGCGCCGCCCCTCGACCGGCTCGGCTCACGTCCCGTCACGGCCGCGGTCCTCGGCGCGCTGGCCATCTCCTTCACCGGGGTCAACGTCCGCCTGGCCAACGTGGAGCCGGCCACCGCCGCCGTGTTCCG
>DASYGU010000010.1:0-2370 GCA_035999355.1 Candidatus Limnocylindria bacterium
TCGGTCGCGGTCGGCGCGGACGGAGTGTGGGTCGCCAACGCGGCGGGCGGATCGGTGACTCGCATCGACCCCGCGACGAACGAAGTGGCGACCACGATCACGATCGGCGGGGAGCCGGTGGGGGTCGCGGTTTCGGGAACCACGGTGTGGGTCGCCGTCGCGGCGCCCTGATCCAGCGCTGGTCTCGCCCGACTACGCCTTGTCCGCCGGTGCGTTGCTGATCCTGGTCCGGATCCGTTCGGCGGCCTCGCCGTCCTCGATCTTGTTGGCGGCTCGCAATGCCCGGAGCCAGAGCCGCCCCGCCTCGTCGGTGGCTCCCAGCTCCGCCGCTCGTTCGGCACCGCGTTCGAGATAGGTGAGCGCCTTGCCGTAGTCGTTGGCCCGCGCGTAGTGGTGGGCCAGCTCCTCGAGATGGGCTTCGATGTCCGCCGCGTCGCCCTCCTCGTACGCCCGGGCCGCGGCGAGGTGGAGCTCCGCCCGCCGCGCATCGGTCAGCGTGCTGAGGACGGCCTCCAGGATGAGGCCGTGACGGAATGCGTATGACGGAGCCGGGAAGCGCCCGCGTTCGACGATCACGCCTCCCCGGATGAGGGCATCCAGGCTGGCATCCAGGGTGCCGTCCCCGATGATCATCCGTTCCAGGGTCCGGCGGGTGAACTCACGACCCAGGACGGCCGCCGCCTGGGCGACCGCGCGCACCTCGGGCGACAGGTAGTCGATCCTGGCCACCAGCAGCCCCTCGAGCGCGGGCGGCAGGACCTGGCGAGGGACGGTCAAGGTCCATGCGTGGTGGTCGGCGGCCAGCGCCCCGGTCTCCTGCAGGCGGGCGACGAGCTCCTCCAGGAACAGGGGATTGCCCTCGCTGACCTCGCCCAGGGTGCGCCGGGTGGCCGGATCGAGACCCTCCCCGGGAAGCAGCAGCGCGGCCAGCTCCTCGGTGGCGGCCACGCTGAGCGGCTCCAGGTCGAGCGTCGTCAGTCGATGGCTGTACTCGGTCAACGCCTGGCCCCGCAGGCCCCAGCCCCGCGTGGCTGGGTCCGGCCGAAGGGTCACGATCAGACCGATCGCGGCACGATCGGTCAGGGCCATGACGTCGGCCGCCAGGTCGGCCGACGAGTCGTCCGCCCAGTTCACGTCCTCGATGACCACGCACGCGGGGCCGCCGGCGCCAACGAGGCGGAGCCATTCCACGTACGCGGACCGGAGGCGGGCGCCGAGGTCCGCCGGCGGGAGATCGGCGAGGTCCCCGTCTCCCTCGGGGTCGAGACGAATGCCCAGCAGCCGGGCCAGCTCCGGCAGCAGCCTGGCGCCGTCCGCGCCCAATCGCGCGCGGAGGCGGGTGCGGACCGCGAGCTCCGGTCCGCCTTCGTCGTGCAGCCACTGGCGGAGGATCTCGACAAACGGCCCGAATGGTGATCGGGCGCCGTACGAGCGGCTATGGCCCTCGAGCCAGGTCACACGGTTCTCCGCCCGCCCACGGAGCTCCGCGAGCAATCGGGTCTTGCCGATGCCCGCCTCCCCGACCACCAGGGTGACCTGTCCCTGGCCGCTGACGAGGCGGTCGAGCATCGCGTTCAGGCGGCCCATCTCGGCCTCGCGTCCGACCAGCGGCTGGCTGACGGGCACCTCGCCGACCGGCTCCGGGCCGACAAGTCGCCACGTCGCCACCGCTTCGGCGCGGCCCTTGACCATGATCTCGCCCAATGGCTCGGTCACGAACCGTCCCGCCAGGCGGCGGGCCGTCTCCTCCCCGACCACGATCGTGCCGGGAACGGCCTGCGACTCGAGCCGGGCGGCGACGTTCGTCGCGTCGCCGAGGGCCACGACCTGGGGGTCGCCGGATCCGACCAGCCCGACCCCGGCCCGACCGCTGTTGACTCCGACCCGGACGCCGAGCTCGGCAATGCCCCACGCAGCCTCGACCTCACGCCCGTAGGCGGCCATCAGCTCGACGATCCGCAGGGCGGCCCGCGCCGCCCGCTCGGGGTCGTCTTCGTGGGCAACCGGGACACCGAAGTACGCGCAGATGCCGTCGCCCTGGTACGCCTGGACCGTGCCGCCGTATTCCTCGACCGCCCGGCTCATGCGGGTCACGCATTCGCCGATGAGCGCCTTCACTTCGTCCGGAGCGAGCCGTTCGCCGAGGCCCGTGGAGCCGGAGATATCCGCGAAGAGCGCGGTGATGGGGCGCAGCTCGTCCGGTCGATCCGCCATGCGCGGATGCTAGTGCCCCGGCTGGACCTCGGCACCCTCGGCGAGGATGGACCGATACATCTCCGGGTCGATGTTGCCCCCGCTGAGCACGATCACCCGCGACCCGCGGACCGGCCCCGCGGCGCCCGTCATGTGCGCGGCCATGCCGGCGGCGCC
>DASYGU010000067.1:0-4632 GCA_035999355.1 Candidatus Limnocylindria bacterium
CACGGCTCGGAGCGAGCGCCGAGCGGCCGGCGGAGTCGGCCAGGGGCATGCAGAACTCCTCGAAGGGGCAGAGTGGACCGATGCGGAAGCAGCGTGGGTCGCGGACACGCGAAAGAGGAGTATAGCAGTCGGCGCCGCTTCGTCAACTGAAGCGGGATACGCCGGGCGATGATCCTTCCACCCTCTCGCGCAGCACCCGTCGCGCCCGCTCGAGGTGCTCGTCCATGGGAACGTCGATGCTCGCGCGCTCGATCCGCATCGTGAGCCACGGCTGCGGCTGGTCAGCCCACCGGGCCTCGACCAGCCTCGGGTAGAACAACGTTCCGAAGTCGTGCCAATCGGCCACCGTCGCGGTCCACCGCAACTTCCCCTCCCCCGCCGTCCGGTAGCGATCGGTGCTGTACGCGGCTGGCAGACCGGTCCTGAGGTCGAAGGTCACCCGGGCCTTCTCGAGACCGCCCACGAACGGGGTTATCACGCGCGCCGAATCGGCATCGACCGGCTCCCACCGAATGTCGGCTGGCCAGGCGCCGGGCACGAGCAGGGTTTCCAGGAACATGACGTGGAAGGCCCCCTGATCGACCGATGGGCCGGTGCTCAGCTCGGATCCAACCCGCGTGAAGCCGTGACCATCCACGAATGCATCGAGGCCCCGCATGAGGGTGAGGCCGGCGATGCGAACCTCGAGCTCGCTGACGCGGTCGAAGCCAAGTCGAGTCCAGATCCGAATGTCGAGCGGAAGGTAGGGCAGGCGCCCGCGCTTAAAGCGCGCCGCTCCCTCCAGATAGATGGTCTGTGGCACGATCGACAGGTTCGGACGGGCGTGACGCAACCATCGGGCCACGGGTGCCGGCAGCGAAGCTGAACGCGAATCGAGATCAGGCGGGGGCACCACGGCGGGTGTGGTCCCGCTGGGTGAAGCGGCGATTGTCATCGGATGGTCTCCCGTCGGCAGCTATCGACCGGAGCATCCTGGAATCGAAACGCCCGGGCCAGTGCCGTACGGCACCCGCCCGCGGGCGCATCGGCAGGGCTACTTGACCTCGACGCTCGCGCCGGCCTCCGCCAGCTTCTCCTTGACGGCGTCCGCCTCGTCGCGAGCGACCCCTTCCTTCACCGCCTTGGGGGCGGCATCGACCAGGTCCTTGGCCTCCTTGAGGCCCAGGCCGGTCAGCTCGCGGACGGCCTTGATGACGAGGATCTTGTTCGGGCCGACGTCGGTCAGGACCGCGTCGAACTCGGTCTGCTCCTCGGAGGCGGCCGGGCCGGCGCCGTCGCCGCCACCGGCGGCCGGGGCAGCGGCAGCCGCAACCGGGGCGGCGGCAGTCACGCCGTAGCGCTCCTCGAAGGCCTTTACCAGCTCGCTCAGCTCGAGGACGGTCATCCCGTCAATCGCCTCGAGGATCTGGTCTTTGCTCATTGTCTTGGTGGCCATGGTGGTATCGGTTCTCCTTCTTCGGTCAGCTCAGGTGCTGGTCATTCGGTTGGCGGTGGGTCGTCGTCAGTGGCGGAATCCGCCTCAGCGGAGCTCTCCTCGGCGGGACTCTCCGCGACAGGACTCTCCTCAGGGGGCGATTCGTCCGCGGTCGAGGCTGCGTCTTCGGTGGCAATCGCCTCCGTGGGGGCCACGTCGGCGGAGTCCGATTCGGCGGCCGATTCCGCGGCCTCGGGGGGACTCGCCTCGGTCGCGGCGGCGTCACCGGCAACACCAACATCGGTCGCGCGCTTGGCGTCGACGACGGCGTTCAGGACGCCTATGAGGTTGCGCAGGTTGCCGGCCAGGACGCCGGCCATTCCGGTCAGGGGCGCCGCCATGCCTCCGGCCAGTCGGGCGAGGAGCACCTCGCGGCTGGGCAGACTGGCGAGTCGCTGGAGGTCGGATGCGCTCACCGGCTGGCCGGAGAGCAGTCCGCCGCGGATGGTCACCATCTTGTACGGACGAAACGCGTCCTGGAGCGCACGGGCCAGGCTGACCTCGTCGCCGGAGGTTGCGGCGATGGCCGTCGGCCCGTCGAGGAGCGTCTTGAGCTCGGCCACCCCGGCCTCGTCGGCCGCGATCTTCAGGAGCCGGTTCTTGGCGATCTTCAGGCTCACGCCATTCGAGCGCAGCGACCGTCGAACGGTGTGCATCTCGGAGACGGTCAGTCCGCGGTAGTCGGCCACGGCCAGGGCCGAACTGCCACGGAGCATCTCGGTGAGCTCGCTCACCGCCTGGCGCTTGGCATCGGTTGGCATGTGCTGGTGCTCCACCTACGAAAGAGTCCTCGCCGCGGCGAGGACCAGACCCACTCGGTGGGTGGAGCGTCCTGCCTCGGCGTGCCCCGGCCGGTGCCTCACCGGCCGGTGATTAGTCCGGGCCGGAGCCCGGATCACATCGCTGTCTGGGGCTATTGAGTTGTGCTCCCGGGCGTGCCCGCTCCCCCGTCGGTCAGGCCTGGGCGGCGGCGAGGGCCGATGGAATATCGACCGCGACGCCGGGTCCCATGGTGGGGGCTAGGGTCAAAGTCCGCAAGTACGTGCCCTTGGCACCGGACGGCTTGGCGCGGTTGATGGCGTCCACCAGGGCCGCGACGTTGGCCTGCAGCTGATCCGGCGAGAACGAGGCGCGGCCCACCGGGGCGTGGACGATCCCCGCCCGGTCGACCTTGAACTCGATGCGGCCCGACTTCACCTCGCCCACGGCGCGCTCGATATCGAACGTGACGGTCCCCGCCTTCGGGTTGGGCATCAGGCCCCGTGGGCCGAGCTTCTTCCCGAGGCGGCCGACGACGCCCATCATGTCCGGGGTCGCGACGGCGACCTCGAAGTCGAACCAGCCATCGTCGATCTTCTTGACCAGCTCTTCGCCGCCGACCTCGTCCGCGCCGGCACGGAGCGCGTCCTGCGCCTTCTCGCCCTGGGCAAAGACGATGACCCGGGTCGAGCGGCCGGTGCCGTGTGGCAGGACCACGGTGCCGCGGACCAGCTGGTCCGCGTGGCGTGGGTCGATCCCGAGCCGGAGGTGCGCCTCCACCGTGGCGTCGAACTTCGCGGTCGACACCCTGGGCAGCAGCTCGCAGGCCTCCTCGATCGGATAGCGGCGGCCCTCCTCCAGGAGTGCGGCCGCGGCGCGGTACTTCTTCCCGTGGGCAGGCATCAGTCGCGCACCTCGATACCCATGCTTCGCGCGGTGCCGGCAATGATCTTCATCGCCTGCTCGGGGCTGTTCGCGTTCAGATCGCTCATCTTCATCTCGGCCAGCTCGCGGAGCTGGGCCTGCGTGACGGAGCCGACCTTCTCCCGGTTGGGCTCGGCCGACCCGCTCTCCACGCCGGCGGCTCGCTTCAGCAGCGCGGCAGCGAGCGGGGCCATGGTCGTGAACGTGAACGACCGATCCTCGTAGACGGTGATCTCGGCCGCGACGGTGTAGCCCGACAGGTGGGCGGTCTTCTCGTTGAAGGCCTTCAGGAACTCGAGGATGTTGATGCCATGCTGGCCCAGGGCCGGGCCCACCGGGGCGGCGGCGGTTGCCTTGCCGGCCTGGCCCTGGACCCTGAGGATGGCGCGTACTTTCTTGGCCACGGGTATTCCTCCGAGGTACGAGCGGGGCGGGTTGCGCCCCTCCCTCTACAACTTCTCGATCTGCAGGAAGTCGAGCTCCACGGGCGTCTCGCGCCCGAAGATGCTGACCAGAACCCGGACCTTGTTCCGCTCCGGGTGCACTTCGTCCACGGTTCCGATGAACTCGGCGAACGGCCCGTCGGTGACGCGCACGCTCTGGCCCTTCTGGAACTGGACCTTGAACTTGGGCGCTTCGACGCCCATCTGCTTGAGGATGGCCTTGACCTCGCCCTCGCGGAGCGCGGTCGGCCGGTTGCCCGAGCCCACGAAGCTCGTGACGCCGGGCGTGTTGCGCACGACATACCACGACTCGTCGGTCATGATCATCTCGACCAGCACGTAGCCGGGGAAGACCTTCTTGTTGACGGTCTGCCGCTGGCCGTTGCGGATCTCGATCTCCTCCTCCATGGGCACGAGGACCTGGTAGATCTGGTCCTCGACACCCATCGATTCGATGCGGTGCTCGAGGTTGGTCTTCACCTTGTTCTCGTAGCCCGAGTAGGTGTGAATCACGTACCACTGCTTGGTGGTCCGCTCCGCGGCGTCGGGATCCTCCGGCTGGGGCGCCTCGCGGGACAGGCGCGCGGCCTGGCGGGCCTCCGCGATCTCGACCGGTGTCGGGGCGGGCTCCGCCGCTGCGGGCTCGACCGCAGCCTCGGCCGGGGCGGGCTCCTCAGCAGCCGGTTCGGCTTCGACAGCCTCCATCTCGACGGTGTCCTCGGCCTGCGCAGCCTCGTTGGTCGGCTCGTCCGTCTCGTCGGGAAGCAACGCCTCGATGGGCTCGATGGGTTCGGCGGTCTCGGTCGTATCGGTCTGGTCGGTGGTCATTGGTTCGGTCTCGGATGTCATCGGGTGAGGAGCTGGTCCATGCCAAAGAACAGGATCGCGTCCAGGATCGCGATGTAGGCCCCGACCAGCGCGGACACCGCGATCACGATCAGGGTCAGGTTCACGACCGTACGGCGGGTGGGCCACGCGACCTTGCGCAGCTCGGCCCAGCTTTCGGTCAGGTAGTTGCGGGTCCTGGCGATC
>DASYGU010000104.1:0-10285 GCA_035999355.1 Candidatus Limnocylindria bacterium
GCCGGGACCGGCGGGGACGAAGCCTCGCTGTTCGCCGCCGACCTGTACCGGATGTACGGCCTCTACGCCGAACGACGCGGCTGGAAGGTCGAGCTGCTGTCCACCTCGGAGGGCGGGTCCGGCGGTCTCAAAGAGGTCATCGCCGAGGTCAACGGCGACGCGGCGTATTCGCGGTTGAAGTTCGAGAGCGGCGTCCACCGCGTCCAGCGCGTCCCAACCACCGAGTCCAGCGGCCGGATCCACACCTCCACCGCCACCGTGGCGGTCCTCCCCGAGGCGGAAGAGGTGGAGGTCGAGATCGACGAGTCCGACCTGCGGATCGAGACCTATCGGTCAAGCGGACCGGGCGGGCAGTCGGTGAACACGACCGATTCGGCGGTGCGGATCACCCACGTCCCCACCGGCGTGGTGGTGGCCATCCAGGACGAGAAGAGCCAGCACAAGAACCGGGCGAAGGCCATGTCCGTCCTCCGCGCGCGGCTGCTGGAGGCGCAGCGGGCGCGCCTGGCCGAAGAGCGTGGCGAGGTCCGTCGCGCCCAGGTGGGCACCGGGGAGCGGTCGGAGAAGATCCGGACCTACAACTTTCCCGATGACCGGGTGACCGATCATCGAATCGGGCTCACGGTCCACAACCTGCCCGGCCTGCTGGCGGGCGATCTGGACCGGGTCATCGAGCCCTTGGCCGAGGCAGACCAGGCCGCCCGACTGGCGGAGGCGGGAGCCGATGTCGCCGGCTGAGTCGCCGCCCTCGTCCGGGGTGACGGTTGGCGAGCGGACGGTGGGCGCGGCCCTGGCCCACGCCCGGGACACGCTTCAGGGAGCCGGTTCGCCGTCCGCACGGCTCGATGCCGAGGTGCTGGTCGCATGGTCGATGGAGCGCGAGCGATCGTGGCTGCTCGCCCACCTCGATGACCAGCTGCCTGCCGAGGCGGCTACCGTCCTATCGTCGCTCGTCACCCGCCGAGCGATGGGCGAGCCGGTCGCGTACATCCGCGGCTTCAAGGAGTGGTACGGGCTCCGGATCGCCACCGACGATCGCGCCCTGATCCCGCGGCCGGAGACCGAGCTGCTGGTGGACGCCGCCGTGGCCGACATCGCCGAGCGCATGGTCAGCGACGACGAGCCGATCGAGGTCCGCGAAGTCGGTACCGGGAGCGGAGCCGTGTCGGTGGCCCTCGCTCGACGGTTCCGGGCGGCACTCACCCTCGGCCGGCTTCGGCTGGTGGCGAGCGACGTGTCGGCCGACGCGCTGGAGCTGGCCGCGGACAACCTCGCCGCCCACGGGCTGGCCCACCTCGTCACTCTGGCCGTCGCCGATCTGCTCGATCCGGTGGCGTCATTGCCGCAGGCGGACGTGGTGGTCGCCAACCTGCCCTACGTGCGAAGCGCCGAGGTGGCCACCGGCCACGGCAGCCTGGCCTGGGAGCCTGCCCTGGCGCTCGACGGCGGGGCCGATGGCTTGGACCTCGTCCGACGGCTGCTTTCCCGTTTCCCCGACCGGCTGGCGGGGCACGGCAGCGCACTGCTCGAGATCGGCGCGGACCAGGCGGAGCCGGTCGTGGCCGAGGTCGCCGGCCTGCCCGGGACCTGGTCCGCGGTCACAACCCGCGATCTTGCGGGGCACGAACGGATCATCCGGCTGGCACGGGACCGATGACCGACCGGTTGCCGAACACCGAGGAAGGAATCGTGCAGGCAGCCGCGCTGATCTCGGGCGGAGCCCTGGTCGCCTTCCCGACCGACACGGTCCACGGCGTGGCCTGCCGTGCCGGCGACGCGGAGGCCCTGGAACGGTTGTTCGTGCTGAAGGGCCGCCCGCCCGATCGCCGGATCGCGTGGCTCGTGACGGACGAGGCGCAGGCGACCGGGATGGGAGCAGTCTTCGACGACCGGGCTCGCGCGCTGACCGCGGCGCTGTGGCCCGGCGGGCTGACCCTCGTGCTGCCCCGCGCCGCCGATTCCGCGCCCGCGGAATCGGACGCGACCACGCTGGGCGTCCGCGCCCCCGACCATCCGGTCACCCGCGCTCTGCTGGCGGCGGCCGGGCCGTTGCCGGTCACCAGCGCCAACCCGCACGGGTTCCCGGAGTGCTACACGTCCGATGACGTTCTCATCGCATTCGCCGGCGCGGCCGATCTCGCGGCCGTTGTCGACGGCGAATCGCCCGGCGGCGTGGCGTCCTCGGTCCTCGACCTGTCCGGCGAGACGCCGCGGCTGCTGCGGGAAGGTGCCATCGGTCGGGATCGGCTCGAGGCCCTGGTGGGGCCGATAGACTGACCGCCGTGCGCGTCGCCATCGGATCGGACCACGCCGGGTTCGTCCTGAAGACCCTCCTGTGCCGGATGCTGGACGAGATGGGAGTCGAGTACCGCGACTTCGGGACGACGAACGAGGAGCCGGTGGACTACCCCGATTTCATCGCGCCCGTGGCCCGCGCGGTGGCCCGTGGAGAGTTCGACCGCGGGATCGTGCTGGGGGGGAGCGGTACGGGAGAAGCGATCGTGGCCAACAAGGTCCGAGGCATCCGGTGCGTCCAGGCAGCCACGCCAGAGGTCGCTCGGTTGGGCCGGGAGCACAACGACGCGAACGTGCTGTCGCTCGGGGCCCGAGTGACCACCGCCGACGTCGCCGAGGCCTGCGTCAGGGAGTTCCTGAAGGGCGAGTTCGAGGGCGGACGGCACGTCCGCCGGGTGGCGAAGATCGCCGCCCTCGAGGCGGAGGAGTCCGGCCGCTGAGCCTCCAGCTCGAGCCCGAGGAGCGGGCGATGCTCGCCGGCGACGCCGGGGCCGGGCCCGCACTCGCCATGCGCCTGGTCGTCCGGGCCGCCGAGGTGCTCGAGGCTGACCGGTTGATCCCGATCACCGGCGCGCACGTGGATTCGTGCCTCTACCACGGGGAGGCGACCATCGACTTCGTCGACCGCCTGGTCGATGGGGGCGCGACCGTCCGGGTCCCGACCACCCTCAACGTGGGAGCGGTTGATCTCATCCATCCCGAGCTCTGGCGCGGGGACCCGGAAGTCGGGGCGCGTGGACGGCGGCTGATGGAGCAGTACCGCGCGCTCGGCTGCCGGCCGACGTTCACCTGTGCCCCGTACCAGCTCGCCGACGCCCGTCCGGGGCTAGGTGAGCAGGTCGCCTGGGGCGAGTCGAACGCGATCGTGTTCGCGAACTCGGTGCTGGGCGCGCGCACGGCCCGCTACGGCGACTTCATGGACATAGCGGCCGCCGTCACCGGCCGAGTGCCGGACGCCGGGCTCCATCGTGCCGAGGAACGCCGAGCTCGGGTGGTCCTCCGCCTCGCAGAGGACATCCCCTTACCGCTGTTCGATGACGACAGCCTCTACCCGGTCATCGGTCTCGTGGTCGGACGCCTGGTTGGCGGTCGGGTGGCCGCCCTGGTCGGACTGCCGCCGGGCATCGACGAGGACCGGTTGAAGGCGCTCGGCGCGGCCGCCGCCTCGTCCGGCGCCGTCGCGCTGCTCCATGTCGTTGGGTCCACGCCCGAGGCGCCCACGCTTACCGACGCGCTCCAGGGTGGTGAGCAGGACGACGAGCAGATCGTGACCCTGGACGCCCTGCGCGAGGCTCGAGCCGCCGTCGGCGGGGAGGTCGGGGGCTCGATCGTGGCCGCGAGCCTGGGGACGCCACACGCGTCCGCCGCCGAGCTGGTGGCGATCGCCGACCTGCTCGCCGGACGGCCGGTGGCGGACGGCGTCGAGCTCCTGGTGTCCACGTCACGCGACACGCTCGCCGGCGCGGAGCAGAGCGGGGTGGCGGCACGGCTCCGCGCCTCCGGCGTCGAGCTGCTGGTGGACACCTGCTCATACATCTCGCCAATCCTCCGCTCGCCATCGGGACCGGTCATGACCGATTCCGGGAAGTGGGCGTACTACGCGCCGGGCAACATCGGCGCCGCGGTCGTGTTCGGCAGCCGGGCGGAATGCGTGGCCTCGGCGGTGGCCGGGCACGTCGTTCGCGACCCAACCTGGGGCACGGCGTGACCGGCCGCATGGTGGCGCCCGGATCGGCCCGCGCCCCGGCCCTCGTGCTGGACGAACCCCTGTCGCTATGGGGCGGGCTGGACCCCGAGACCGGCGCCATCTGCGAGCCCCGGCATCCCCAGCACGGCGCCGTCGTCACCGGCCGGATTCTGGTCATGCCCGCCGCCCGCGGGTCATCCTCGTCCGCCTCGGTGCTGGCGGAAGCGGTTCGGGCGGGGACGGCGCCGGCCGGGATCGTCCTCGGCGAGCCGGATCTGATCCTCGCCATCGGCGCGGCTGTGGCCGAGGAGCTGTATGGGGTCCGGGTCCCGATCGCCGTCGCGTCGTCAGCCACCCTGGCCGCGATCACCGACGGGCAGGCGGTCGACATCGGTTCGGGCGGAGTGTCCGCCGACTAGACTCGGGCTCCACCAGCCGAGGAGATGGACCGATGGATGCCTGGGCCGCGCTGCAGGCCGAAGACCCCGAGATCTGGCAGGTCGTCCAGGACGAGGAGCATCGCGCCCGGTCGAACCTCGAGCTGATCGCGTCCGAGAGCTACCCGAGCCGCGCCGTGCTCGAAGCGACCGGATCGGTCCTCACCGCGAAGTACGCCGAGGGCTACCCCCGACGGCGGTATTACGGTGGTTGTGAGGTGGTGGACCGCGCCGAGGACCTCGCCCGCGATCGGGCGAAGGCCCTGTTCGGGGCGGAGCACGCCAACGTCCAGCCGCACGCCGGCGCGCAGGCCAACATGGCGGCCTTTCACGCCCTGCTGGAGCCGGGCGACACGGTGTTGGGCCTCGCCCTCGACCAGGGCGGCCACCTGACCCATGGCTCGCCGGTCAACTTCAGCGGCCAGTACTACACGTTCGTGCCGTACCACGTCGATCGGACGACCCACCTCATCGACCTCGACGAGGTCCGGACGCTGGCCCGCGAGCACCGGCCTCGACTGATCGTCACCGGCGCCACGGCCTACCCGCGCCACTGGGACTTTGCCGCCTTCCGCGAGATCGCCGACGAGGTCGGGGCCAAGCTGATGACCGACATGTCGCACTTCGCCGGGCTGGTGGCGGGCGGTGTGCACCCGAGCCCGGTGCCCCACGCGGACGTCGTCACGACGACCACCCACAAGACGCTCCGCGGGCCGCGGGGAGCCATGATCCTGTGCACCGAGGCACTGGCCAAGGACATCGACCGTGCCGTGTTCCCGGCCATCCAGGGCGGCCCGCTGATGCACGTCGTGGCGGCCAAGGCGGTCGCCTTCCACCAGGCCATGAGCCCGGAGTTCAAGGCCGATGCGGCCCGGACGGTCGACAACGCGCGGGCCCTTGGCAGTTCGCTGGCCGAACGCGGCGCCTCGCTCGTATCGGGCGGAACCGATACCCATCTGCTCCTGGTCGACGTCACACCGTTCGGGGTCACCGGCAAGGAGGCTAATGCGGCGCTCGGCGAGGTCGATATCACGGTGAACAAGAACACGATCCCGTACGACCCCAACCCGCCGATGGTGGCGAGCGGAATCCGGGTCGGCACACCCTGCGTGACCGGGCGCGGGATGGGTGCCGCCGAGATGGCCCAGATCGGGGAGATGATCGTGTCCGGGATCGAGGCGCGCGGCGACGCGGCGGCCCAGGCCGCGGTTCGCGAACGGGTGGTGGCGCTCGCCGAGCGATTCCCGGTTCCCGGTCTGGCGTGGACCCGAGCCTGAGCGAGGCTGGCGGCCCGGACCCGGGAGGGCGGGCGCGAAAGGCAGGCGCTATACTCGCCGCGGCTTCCGATCGCCCGGAGTCGAGCTGAATGCCCAAATCGAGCCCCGGGCCGGCCAGGATCCTGGGTGACGTCACTCTGATCATGGTGGTCCCGATGCTCGGCGGCGTGGTTCTCGGTCTCGTGCTCGATGCACAGGCTGGAACCTCGCCGATTTTCGTGCTCAGCGGTCTGGCGATCGGCAGCCTGACTTCGGCCATCGGGATCTGGCTGTACATTCGGACGCGAAGACCGCGTCCACCGAGCCCGGACCCTGGCCTGGAGCCATGAACAACTGGGGGATCGCACTCGACCTGGGGATCCGGCTCGGGGTGGCGGTGATGATCGGCTTCTTCGGCGGCTTGCTGCTGGATGGCGTGTTCGGAACGCGGCCCCTGCTGACCCTGGTGGGGACCGCCTTCGGGGTGGCCGCCGCGATGTACACGATCTGGGACGTCGCGCGGAAAGCGATGCGGAGATAGGGCAGAGAGGGTCACCAGCTGGTTCACGTCGACATCGCCGCGGAAACGCTGTTTACGATCGGCCCCTTGGAGTTCACGAACAGCATGGTTGGCGCGCTGCTGGCCAGCGCCATCCTGCTGATTTCGACCGTCTTCGTCCGCCGCCGTGGCACGCTGGTTCCCGGCCGCTTCCAGTCACTGATCGAGCTGCCCATCGAATGGCTGGCCGGTGTCGTGAAGGGGACCGGCGGCAAGCGATGGGCCGAGTTTGCCGGGCTGGTGATCGCGATCTTCCTGTTCGTCCTGGTCGCGAACATGATCGGGTTGCTGCCGGGAGTCGGGGTTATTGGGACCGTGGTCGAGACGGAGCACGGCGAGCAGGAGCTCATCCCCCTTGTCCGCGCCGCGGCCGCTGACCTGAACTTCACTCTCGGCCTGGCCCTGATCTCCTTCGTCGCGTTCGTCGCGTGGGGCATTCGGGCCAACGGCCTGGGCGGCTACCTCAAGGAGCTGCTCATCGCCGAGCCGGCGTACATGACCCCGCTCCTGACCCCGATCCACATCATCAGCGAGCTCTCACGGCTGATCAGCCTGTCCATGCGGCTGTTCGGCAACGTGTTTGCCGGCGAGGTGCTGCTGGCGGTGATCCTGTCGCTCGTCCCGCTCCTCGTTCCCATCGTCTTCCTGGGCCTCGAGCTCATCTTCGGGTTCGTCCAGGCCCTCGTCTTCGCGCTGCTCACCATGACCTACATCACCCTCGCCATTGCCGAGCATCGGCAGCACGGCACAGGAGATGCCCACCCGGGCGAGGCGCCCGACCACTCGGAGGCCAGCCCGGCACCGAGTCGGGCCTGATACGCAGGCTCCGCCCGTGGCGGAGCGCATAGGAGGAACCGAACACCGTGGAATTCCAGCTTCTCGCCGCCGGTCTTGCCATCGGCCTGGGCACCATCGGTCCCGGCATCGGCATCGGGATCGGCTTCAGCAAGGCCATGGAGGCCATTGGCCGCAACCCCGAGGCATCGGGCACGCTGTTCGTGCCGTACATCCTCGGCCTGGCACTGACCGAGGCGATGGCCATCTACGCCCTCGTCATCGGCCTCATCCTGATCTTCGCGGTCAGCTAGGCCTCCGACCATGGCGTTCTTCGAGGCCTTCGGGGTCGACGTCTGGAAGCTTGCCTTCCAGATCGTCAACTTCCTCGTCCTGCTCTACCTGCTGAATCGGTTCCTGTTCAAGCCGGCCCTGCGCCGGATCGACGAACGACAGGGCAAGCTCAGCCAGGGGCTGGAGGATGCCGCGGCCGCGGCCCGAGACCGGGAGCTGGCTCGTGCCGAGCGCGAGGCTGCGCTGGCCGAGGCTCGCCAGGAGTCGGACGCGCTCGTCCAGCGGGCGGCCAAGACCGCCGAGGCGACGAGCGCGGAGATCCTGGCCGAGGCACGCGCCTCCGCCGAACAGCTCCTGACCCGTGCCCGAGATGAAATCGCGGCCGAAAAGGAGAAAGCGCTGACCGAGATTCGGGGAGAGGTCGCGAGCCTCGCCCTGGATGCGGCCGGCAAGCTGGTCGGATCCGAGATGGACTCGCCCACCCAGCGTCGGCTGGTGGAGCAGTTCCTGTCGGAGAACCGGAACTGAGCATGGCGCGACGCGAAACCGCCGCCCGTAGATACGCGGAGGCCGCCTTCCAGGTGGCCGTCGCCGACGGTGCGCTGAACCGGTGGCAGGCTGATTTCGCGGCCATCTCCGAGGCGCTCGACGTTCCAGCCCTCAAGGCGGTCATGGTCCACCCGGCCGTCCCATTCGCCGACAAGGAGCGCGTCCTCCGCCGGTCTGTGTCGGAGGTCGCGACCGGACCGATGAACCTGGTCCTGCTCATGATCCGGCGTGGGCGACCGGGGGCCATCCCGGCCATGCGGAGCCACTTCGAGGAGCTCGTCCGGCGCCATCGCGGCATCGCTCGGGCGGAGGTTCGCACCGCCCTCCCGATCGACGACCAGGACCGGGCGGCCCTGGAGCGGACGCTCGAACACCTTGCCGGACGCCAGGTCGAATTCACCGAACTGGTCGATCCCAGCCTCATTGGGGGCATCTCGGTGCGAATCGGGGATCGGCTCTATGACGCGAGCGTACGGAGTCGCCTCGAGCGGCTCCGGGCGCGCCTGACTGCGGTCTGAGGAGTACTGGATGGCCATTCGATCCGACGAGATCACGTCGATCATTCGCAGCGAGATTGCCGGCTTCAGCGAGGGTATGGATGTCGCCGGTGTCGGCACCATCGTGGAGGTCGGGGACGGGATCGCGCAGGTCTATGGCCTGTCCGGCGCCCTGGCGTCCGAGCTGCTCGAATTCCCGGGCGGGGTGATGGGGATGGCCTTCAACCTCGAGGAGGAAACGGTCGGCGCGCTCATCCTCGGCGACTACACCGAGCTCAAGGAAGGCGACCAGGTCAAGACCACCGGACGCGTGGTGGAGATTCCGGTCGGCGATGCGCTCATCGGCCGGGTGGTCAACCCGCTCGGCGTCCCGATCGACGGCAAGGGCGCGCTCGAGACCGATCGCTTCCGGCCGGTCGAGCGGATTGCTCCCGGCGTCATCGTCCGCCAGCCGGTGGACACGCCGGTCCAGACCGGGATCAAGGCCATCGACTCGATGATCCCGATTGGCCGTGGCCAGCGGGAGCTGATCCTCGGCGACCGCCAGACCGGCAAGACGGCAATCGCGGTGGACACCATCATCAACCAGAGGGGGCAGGACCTCATCTGCGTGTACGTCGCGATCGGCCAGAAGATGTCGACCGTTGCCCAGCTCGTGGCCCAGCTGGAAGAGAACGGCGCGATGGAGCACACGATCGTGGTCGTGGCCGGCGCGTCGGACCCGGCGCCGATCCAGTTCCTCGCCCCGTATGCGGGTGCCGCGATCGGCGAGGAGTTCATGGACGCCGGGCGAGACGCCCTGTGCATCTATGACGACCTGTCGAAGCATGCGTGGGCCTATCGCCAGGTTTCGCTGCTCATGCGCCGGCCGCCGGGCCGCGAGGCCTACCCGGGTGACATCTTCTATGCCCACTCCCGGCTGCTCGAGCGCGCGGCGCGGATGAGCGAGGAGCAGGGCGGCGGTTCACTGACCGCCCTCCCGATCATCGAGACCCAGGCCGGCGACCTGTCGGCCTACATCCCGACCAACGTGATCAGCATCACCGACGGCCAGATCCACATGCAGACCGACCTGTTCAACCAGGGGCAGCGGCCCGCGGTGAACGCCGGACTGAGCGTGAGCCGAGTGGGTGGCAACGCCCAGATCAAGGCCATGCGCCAGGTCGCCGGCCGTCTTCGTCTGGACCTGGCCCAGTACCGGGAGCTGGCCGCGTTCGCCCAGTTCGCCTCGGACCTCGACAAGGCGACTCGCGATCAGCTGACCCGCGGCGAGAAGCTGACCGAGATCCTCAAGCAGCCCCAGTTCGCGCCGCTCTCGGTGGAGCGGCAGGTGGCGATCATCTGGGCCGGCACCAATGGCTACCTCGACGACGTGCCCACGCCCAAGATCAAGGAGTTCGAGACCGGGTTGTACCGGTTCCTCGATCAGAACCACCCCGACATCCTGCCGGGCATCGCCTCCGAGAAGTCGATCTCCGATGCGGCCACGGACGTCCTTAAGGAGGCATTGACCTCCTACCGCAGCGACGCAGGCTACGGATCGACGGATGGCGTCGAATCCGCGGAGTCCGCCGCCGCCGAGGCGCCCGCGAGTGGCGACGGCCACGACGTCGACGCCGATGCCGCAAACGCGGATGCACCGGCTGCCGAGACACCGGCCGCCGAGGCCGCAGCTGCCGACGCCCCGGTATCGGTCGACCCGTGGCCCGAAAAGGCGGACGACGACGCGCCGGCGACCCCGAAGGAGGATCCGACCGCCTGATGGCCTCCCTCCGCGACATCCGGCGCCGCATCGGCTCCATCCGGAACATTGCCCAGATCACCCGGGCGATGGAGATGGTGGCCGCCTCGCGCATGAAGCGCGCGCAGGAGTCGATCCTCGCCGCCCGCCCGTTCGCTGAAGAGCTGGACGACGTGCTGGCCCGTGTCGCCGCAGC
>DASYGU010000108.1:0-2152 GCA_035999355.1 Candidatus Limnocylindria bacterium
GATCGCCGCCACCGCGGTCGGGGCATCGGAGGTGATCCTCGCCGTCCGTCGCGACTGGACCGCGGCCATCGAACGCCTCAAGGGAGCGGTGGCCGAGGCGGAGGCCGCCCACCTGGCCGGCTACCTCATCCTGGGCACCGACCTCTCGGTCCAGGCATCGGTCTGGGAGGGGTCAGGGGCCTACGTCGCGGGCGAGGAAACCGCGCTCATCAACGCCCTGCAGGGCGATCGGGGCATGCCCCTCATCCGGCCGCCCTACCCGGCCGAGCGCGGGCTGTGGGGCGTGCCGACCATCGTCCACAACGCCGAGACCCTGGCCCATGCGGCCTGGATCCTGGGTCACAGTGCGGCCCAGTTCGCGAGGGTGGGACCCAAGTCTGCACCCGGGACCAAGCTGGTGACCATCGCCGGCGCGGTCAGGACGCCGGGCCTGGCCGAGGTCCCGCTCGGCACGCCGATCACGGAGATCATCGATCTCGCCGGTGGACCGTCGGGGACGACCAAGGCCGCGTTCATCGGCGGACCGGGAGCCGGCGCCCTCGCCGCCGACGAGCTCGGATCGGTCGGCTACGGGTTCGAGACGCTAGCTGAGGCGGGCGGTCACATCGGCTCGGGATCGGTGCTGGTCACCGATGCCGCCACGTGCATGGTGGCCACTGCTCGCTTCCTCCTAGACTTCTCGGCCCGCGAGGCATGCGGAAAGGCCGTCCCGTGCCGGATCGGTACCAAGCGCCTGGTGGAGGCCCTCGACCGGATCCTGGCCGCCACGCCCCGGCCGAACGACCTCGTCCTCCTGCGCGAGCTGTCGGTGAAGATCGCGGACACCGCCCTGTGCCGGCTCGAGTCGCTCGCGCCGCGGCCCATGCTCACGACCCTGGACCGCTTCGCCGACGAGTACCGGGCCCATGCCGAGCGCGGCGTGTGCCTCGCCGGCTCCTGCTCGACCGATGCCGTGGCCCCGCTGCTGACCCCGCTGGCGGAAGCCGGCGGGCTGCGCGCCTGGTGACGGTAGGATTGGGCCGATGACGTTCATCGACAACGAGAACGGCAAGGGCACCGGCAATGGCAACGGCCATGGCCAGGGAAAGCTCGAGGACTACGCCCCCATCTGGCCGGTCCTGCCCGGCACGACACCGGTCACGGTCACGATCAACGGCCGCCAGGTCCGCGCCGAGGAGGGGCAGACCATCCTCCAGGCCTGCCGGGTAGCCGGCATCGAGATCCCGACCCTGTGCTACGAGCCCAAGCTGTCCCCGTACGGTGCGTGCCGGATCTGCGTGGTCGAGGTCGAGGGCCAGGAGAACACCCCCATCTCGTGCGGGACCGAGATCGCCGACGGGATGGTCATCACCACCCATTCCGAGCGGGTCATCGAGAACCGGCGCCTCGTCCTGGAGCTGATCTTCTCGGACCACGACGCGTACTGCCTCCCGCCCTGTCAGTTCAAGTGCCCGACCCGGGTGGACATCCCCGGCTACCTGAAGGCGAACTCGGAGGGCAACTGGGAGGAGGCGACCCGGATCCTCAAGCGGTCGCTCCCCTTCCCGGCCATCCTCGGCCGGGTCTGCCCGGCCCCGTGCGAGACGCACTGCCGGCGCGAGGAGGTGGACACCGCCATCGCCATCCGCGACTCGCATCGGTACTGCGCCGACCGCGTGCTCGAGGTGGACGCACCCGCGCCCCTGCCGTGGCCCAAGGAGTCGGACACCGGGCGACGGGTCGCGATCGTGGGCTCCGGCCCGGCGGGCATGACGGTCGCCTACTACCTCCAGCTTCGCGGCCACCACTGCGACGTGTTCGAGGCCGATCCCGAGCAGGGCGGCATGCTCCGTTACGGCATCCCGGAGTACCGCCTGCCCAAGGGCTGGATGGACCGGGAGCTGAACCACGTGTGGGAGCTGGGCGCGACCTTCAAGCCGAACATGCGCCTCGGTCGGGACTTCCACCTCGCCGACCTGGTGGACCAGGGCTACGACGCGATCTTCGTGGGGATCGGTTGCTACAAGCCGAACGAGATGGGGATCCCAAACGAGGACGCGGACGGGACGGTCAACGCGCTCGAGAACCTGTACAACAGCACCCGAGGGATCCCGGTCCCGCAGCTCAAGGGCGCGCGGGTGGTGGTCATCGGCGGCGGCTTCACGGCCATCGA
>DASYGU010000132.1:0-2916 GCA_035999355.1 Candidatus Limnocylindria bacterium
GAGGTCGAGCGACAGCTGCAGACCACCGCCTCGATCCTCTTCCTCGTCGGGGCCTGCCGAGCTGCCGATGGTCGGCGGCAACCGGTCGATGAGCGAGCGGAACTCGAGCTCGCGGAAGCGCTGGGCCAGCGCACGCCGATCGTAGCGGCCGGTGCGGGCGGCCTCCAGATCCAGGGTCACCGGCAGGTCGGTCACGATCCGGCCGACCTCGCGGGACATGAGCGCCTCCTCGCGGTGTTCGACCAGCCGCTCCCGTAGCTTGCCCTTGACCTCGTCCACTCGCTCGTACATCGAATCGAGCGTGCCGAACTCCTGGAGCAGGGCGATCGCGGTCTTCTCGCCGACCCCGGGCACGCCCGGCAGGTTGTCCGACGTGTCGCCCTTGAGCGCCTTGTAGTCGAGCATCTGGTCTGGCCGGAGTCCGTATCGGTCCATGACCCGCTGCGGGTCGTAGACGACCGTGGAGGCCACCCCCATCCGGGTGGTGAGCAGCCGGACGTGGTCGTTCACGAGCTGGAGGCCATCCAGGTCGCCGGAGACGATGACCGTGTCCACGTCCGCCGCGGTGGCGTGCTGGACGAGCGTGCCGATGACGTCGTCGGCCTCGTAGCCTTCGATCTCGACGATGGGCATGCCCAGGCCGGTGACCACCTCGCGCACGATCGGGAACTGGGAGCGCAGGTCATCGGGCATGGACGGCCGGCCGGCCTTGTAGTCGGGATAGGCGATGAACCGGAATGCGGGCTTGCCCAGGTCGAACGTGACGACGGCGTAGTCGGGCTTCATGTCGGCCATGCCGCGGAGCACGATCTGAAGGAATCCGAACGCCGCGTTGACCAGCGTGCCGTCCGAGGTCGTGAGCGGCGGAAGGGCAAAATAGCCGCGATACACGAGGCTTGGACCGTCGATGAGCATCAGGATCGGGCGACGGTCGAGCATGAAGGGAGTCTAGTCCGCAAGGACCGATGAGCGGCCGATGAGCCGCCGGGCCGATCGCTAGAATCCACGGATGCCAAGCGGAACGGTGCGCGACCCCTATGCGGTGCTCGGCGTCCCCCGCGAGGCCACCACCCGCCAGATCGCGGCCGCCCATCGGAAGCTGGCGAAGTCCCACCATCCCGACCTCCACGACGGAGGCCCCGAGGCGGCGGTGCGGATGCGCGAGATCAACGAGGCGTGGACGCTCCTGTCGTCGCCCGAGCGTCGAGTGGCGTGGGACATCGAGCATCCCTGGAGCGGGACGGCGGCGGCAGGCAGCCACTGGGCAGGCGGGCGACAGACGATTCCCGCCGGCTCGACGGTCCGCGCCCAGGTCTCGACCCCATGGCGGACCGCGGCGAACGACCCGCGCAGCGCTCGACGTGGCCGTATCCGGGTCAGTCCGCGGCCACCTCGCGTCGAGGCCCCACCGAAGACATTCCTGGAGGGTCCGTGGGCGGTCATCGCGGCCGGCGGCGTGGCCCTCGTGATCCTCACTGCCGCGATCATCGCGGGGCGGTTGATCGGGGCCTGACCCAGCGCCTGCGGGCCGGGCTGGAAATCTCAGCGCTTGGCCGCGCTCCGCGTCGGGGCGGCGATCCGCAGGAAGAAGGCCAGGACCAGGAGGGCGAGGCCGGCCATCGCCAGGATCACCCAGCCGGTCACGCTTCCGCCGCTCGAATCGAGGTCCTCAGCGGCCGGCGATCCGGGCTCCCCTTCCCCGCGCGACGTGCCAGGGTCGTCTTCGCCGCCACCCGATCCCGCATTGTCAGCCGGGGCTGACGCCGCCGGAGCGACCACGCCGCCGTCAGTCGCGGTGACACCCGGCGCCGCTTCCTCGGTTACCGGGCGCTCGGCCGGACTGCCGCCGGTGGCGGCCTGGAACGGCAGGAAGACCAGTCGCTGGGCATCCGCCGGGCCCAGCACGCCGGTCGCGCCGATGCCGCCGACCAGGAGGAGCACCATGCCGGCGACCGCGACCGGCGCAAACGCTCGACGGAATACCGTTCGCCAGCCCGCGGCGACCGGTGGAGCGGCGACGGGCGGAACGAGCTGCATGGGCCGGGACGGGGTGAGGTCCGGCAGCTCGGCGAGCGTCGCCCGAAGGGCGGAGATCTCCCGAACCTGGAGCGTGCATTCGGCGCAGCTCGCCACGTGGTCGGTGAGCGCACGATCCGCGACGACATCGGCGTCCTGGCTGGCCAGGGCGGCGAGGCGCTCGGGGTCGGGATGGGGAGGCGACATCATGGTCATCGGTCAGACGCCCTCACGCATCGAACAGTTCCCGCTGGTCGGCGAGCAGAACGCGCAGCCGAAGCCGTCCACGGTGAATGCGCGACTTCACCGTGCCCACCGGCACCGAGGTCGTCAACGAAACCTCGTCGTAGTCCATCCCGTACACGTCGCACAGGATGACCGCCGTGCGCTGGTCCTCGGGGAGGAGCCGGAGCGCGACGTCCAGGGCGCGGTAGAGCTCCGAGCGCGCCGACTCCACGACCGGGTTGACGGCCACCGGGTCGGGGATGTCGGCCTCGCCCTCGGCCGGCTCCGGGAGCGCGGTGGTCGGCCGTCGCTGGGCGCGGCGGAGGATGTCGTACGACGCGTTGGCCGTGATCCGGAGCAGCCAGGATCGGAACGCGCCGCCGCGGTACGAGGCGAGGTGGTCGTAGGCATGGATGAACGCGTCCTGGGTGGCGTCCGCGGCCTGGTCCGGGTCGCCGAGCAGGCGCCAGGCGAGGCCGTAGCAGGCGCCCTGATAGTGCTCCATCAGGCGGGCGAAGGCCGACCGATCGCCGCCGACGGCAGCAGCCACCACTGCGGCCTCGTCGGCCAGCGGGCCGGTCCGCGTGGTCGGGCGGCTCGGGTCGGGGTCCGGCATCGGCTTCCTATAATCACACCCCGCACGGCCGGAGTGGCGGAACTGGCAGACGCGTCGGT
>DASYGU010000145.1:0-5366 GCA_035999355.1 Candidatus Limnocylindria bacterium
GCGGTCGAGCTCATCGGTCGTCACCGCGGGGTCGCGATCGACGTCGACAACCTGCCGCTGGACGACACGAAGACATTCGAGCTGTTGTCGACGGGGGAGACGACCGGCATCTTCCAGCTCGAGGGCTCGGGCATGCGCCGGTACGTCAAGGACCTGCGTCCGACGGAGGTCCGTGACCTCGCGGCCATGGTCGCCCTCTTCCGTCCCGGGCCGATGGCCAACATCCCGGCCTACATCCGGCGCAAGCACGGCGAGGAGGCGGTGACGTACCTCCACCCGGCCCTGGAGCCGGCCCTCCGGGACACGTACGGGATCTTCGTGTACCAGGAGGACATCATGGCCGCGGCCATCGCGATGGCCGACTACACCGGCCCCGAGGCCGACAACCTGTGCTACGCGATCCGGAAGAAGAATGCCCAGGTCCTCCGCGAGCACGAGGCCAAGTTCAAGGCCGGTGCCAAGAAGAAGGGCATCCCGCCCGGCGTCGTGGACCAGGTGTTCGCCGCCTTCGAGCCGTTTGCCCGCTACGGCTTCAACAAGGCGCATGCCACCTGCTACGGGCTGATCGCCTACCAGACTGCCTATCTCAAGGCGAACTACCCGGTCGAGTTCATGACCGCGGTCCTGAACGGCTTCCGCGAGCGGGCGGAGAAAGTGGCCGCGGTGGTGGCCGAATGCCGGCGGCTGGGGATCGAGGTCCGCCCACCGGACGTCCAGGCTTCCCACGCGCTGTTCGAGGTGGAGACCGATGCGGATGGCACCCGCGCCATCCGGTGGGGCATGGCGGCGGTGAAGAACGTGGGCGAGGGTGCGGTGGAGAGCATCGTCGCCGCCCGCGAGGCCGAGACCGATGGCGGTCCCTTCACCTCCCTCGACGACCTCTGCCGTCGCGTGGACCAGCAGCGGGTCAACAAGCGCGTGTTCGAGTCGCTGATCAAGGTCAACGCCCTGGTATCGCTCGGGCCGATGGCCGCGCTGCTCGACCGGTTGGACTCCGCGCTCGACGCTGCCGCGCGGCATCACCGGGACGTGGCCGCCGGCCAGTCCACGATGTTCGACCTGTTCGCGGTGCCGATGGCCATTGAGGCGCCGGTGAACGGCGACCTGGCCGCGGACGGCCGGGGCGAGATCTCACGCCGCGAGCGCCTCCGCTGGGAGAAGGAGCTTCTGGGCCTGTACCTGACCGAGCATCCGCTGGGCGACATCGCCGACGAGCTGCCCTCGTACGTGACCGCCTACACCGGCGACCTGGCCGAGGAGTCGGACCAGTCGCGCGTGACCCTGGGCGGGATCATCCAGGGCACGCGGCGGGTGATCACCCGTGCCGGCTCGACGATGCTCGTCGTCCAGCTCGAGGACCTCCAGGGGAGCGTCGAGATCGTCGTCTTCCCCAAGGTGTTTACCGAGACCGCGAACGCGTGGGTCGAGGACGCGGTGGTCCTGGTCAGCGGCCGGGTGGACCACCGCGACGAGGAGGCGAAGCTCCTGTGTGACACGGTCCACGCCTGGGATGACGCCCAGCGCCTGGGCCCGGCCGCCTACGGCGCCGAGCGCGACCGCCTGAACCGCAACCGCTCCGGCCGCCCGCCGGGCCCGTCAGACCCGCTCCGTCCGTCCATCGGCCCATCGGCCGAGGTCCCGGTCGCACGGCCGCGGGGTGCCGAGCCACTCGCCCCAGCGGTCGCCGCTTCCGAGGAGACACCGGCGCCCCGCGATGCGCGGCCGATCCCCGCCGTCCCGGAGGGCGCGGCCGGCTCGCTGTGGATCTCGTTCGCGCCCGATCTGTCCTCGGACGCGCTGCTGGACGCGATCGAATCGGTCACCTCCATCGTCCGGCAGCGACCCGGCGATCTGCCGGTCGTGCTGGCCGTGCCGGTGGCGGGCGCCACGCGCCAGGTCCGACTCCCGCAGGCGACTGGCTGGGACGAGGAAATCGAGGCTGTCCTGCGCCGAGAGGTGACCGCCGAGCTGAGCGTGGAACGCCGCCCCGAGTCCGCGATCCCATCAGTATCATCCGGAGCGTGACGGCGACCCGATCGCCATGACCCGGCAGATCCGGCGCGCCATGACCGGCCTCCGCGACCGGTTCATGGTCGAGGGCTCGTCGGCCGACATCGGCGCCGACATGTCACTGGCCCTGCCACCGGACGAGCTCGAGGTTCCGCCCGAGCCGATGGGCCCGGTCGCGGTCACGCTCCGCGTCGTGGGCGTGGTGGTCGCCGTGGCCCTTGTCCTCGGCCTGCTCTGGCTCCTCCGCGGTCTCGTCCTGAACGTGTTCCTGGCTCTCCTGTTCGCGGCCGGGCTACTCGGGGCCGCGCGTGGGTTCGAGCAGCGGATGTCCCGCGCGGCGGCTGCCCTCACGGTCAACGCGATCGCCATCGGCGTCGTGATCGTCGTCATCCTGCTCGCGGCTCGCCCGGCCATGGACGCGATCGGATCATTCGTGCAGGCCATTCCCGGCATCGTCGATTCGTTCTCGGCGTGGATCGAGGGCCTGCTCGGGAGCGACGCCTACGACCAGCTGTTCACCGACGAGGTGGATGTGTCGTTTCTGCTGGGAGGCATCCTGGACGTCACGCTCGCCACGATCGCGGTCATCGCCAACCTGGTCGTCATTGTGATCATCGAGATCTTCCTGCTCATCGAGCGCAGGCCCCTGCTCGATGGCGTGCTCGAGTTCATGGACTCCGAGGACCGGCCGGCGACCCGCTACATCCTCACCACCGGCATCGACAGCCTGGGCAAGTACCTGCGCGGGCTGATCGTCTCGATGGCGTTCATCGGCGTGGCGACCGCGGTGGGGATGTGGTTGATCGGGATCCCATACGCGATACCGATGGGGATCATCGCGTTCTTCACGGCCGCGATCCCGTACATCGGCGGGCTGTTCGCGCTCGTTCCGATCCTGATCATCGCCGGGGTCGAGGTTGGTCCGACCGCGGTCCTGCTCATGATCGGCTGGCAGATCATCATCCAGCAGATCGAGGGGTCGGTGGTCACGCCCACGGTCCAGGGCAAGGCGATCAACATCTCGCCGCTCGTCGTCATGCTGGGCGTGACCGCGGGCATCACCCTCGGTGGCCTCGTGGGCGGGATCATCGCGATCCCCATCGCCGCGCTGATCGGTGTGGGTATTCGGGGTGTCGTGATTCCCATGCGGCGGCGGGCGGAGGCTCGCGAGCAGGCCCGACGGGCCGCCTATCTCGCCGCCCGGCAGGCCGCGATCGAGGCGGCAGCCGCTGATCCCGCGTAGCGGCGCCTCGGTATCATCGGCAGCGTGACCGCGCCGCGGAAGCCCGCTTCTCCGAAAGCCGCGTCCGCGAAGACGGCGCCGGTGAAGACCACGCCCGCGAAGGCTGCCCCGACCGGGGACGACCTCACCGCGGCGATCCTCCGCTACCTCCGTCGTGTCCCGAACGAGGAGCGGCCACTGGACCCGCTGGCCGAGGAGCTGGGCATGGATCCGGCGGCGCTCCAGCTCGCCGTGGAGCGGCTCCACTGGCGCCGCTACCTCATCGCCCCGTTCGTGGAGCCCGGGCGTGCCGGGGGTGCCAAACTGACCGCGGTCGGGCTGCACTGGCTCATCGCGCGCGAGGGCGGGAAGCCGCGCGACACGCCGGTTGCGTTCCAGCCGGCCCGCAGGCGCGTCCGCACCCAGGACGAAGCGGCCCGCCTGCCGCGCGCCACGGTCTATGGCGTCAGGGGCGCCGCGACGTCTACTTCCGCCGCGCCGGAGCGCTAGTTCGTCAGGAAGCGCCTCAGGAACTGGCGGGTCCGGTCGTCATCGGGGTCGTCCAGCATCTTTTCGGGCGGCCCTTCCTCGATCACGCGCCCCTCCTCCAGGAAGACGACCCGGTCGGCCGCCTCGCGGGCGAAGTGCAGCTCGTGGGTGACGACGATCATCGTCGCGCCCTCGTGGGCGAGCTCCTCCATGACCTTCAGCACCTCGCCGATGAGCTCGGGGTCCAGCGCGCTGGTCGGCTCGTCGAAGAGGAGGACCCTGGGCTCCATCGACAGCGCCCGGGCGATGGCCACCCGCTGCTTCTGGCCACCGGACAGGCGAGCGGGGTACTCGTCGCGCTTCTCGGCCAGCCCCACCTTGGCGAGGTACTTCTCCGCCCGCTCGGTGGCCTCGGCCTTGCTCACCTTGGCAACCCGCACGGGGGCCTCGATGCAGTTGTCCAGGACGGTCATGTGGGGGAACAGGTTGAAGTCCTGGAACACCATCCCGGCCCGCATCCGGATCAGGCGGATCTGCTCCTGGTGGGCGCGGCTGCGCGGTTTGAGCGGATCCGCCTCCACCTTGACGCCGTCGATCTCGACCGATCCGACGGTCGCCTCCTCGAGGAAGTTCACGCACCGCAGGAAGGTCGTCTTCCCGCTCCCGGACCGGCCGATGAGCATGACCGCTTCGGCCTGGCGGACGGTGAGGTCCACGCCGCGCAGGACGTGGTGGTCCCCGAAGTACTTCTCGATCCCGATCGCTTGCACGATCGGCTCGCCGAGCCGGCTGGTGTCGACCGGGTGGCTGATGTGCGCGGATGATGGCTGGCTCATCGGTCACCTCGGGCCATGCGCTTCTCGATGCGCTCCTGGAAGTAGCTGAAGATGATGGTCATGCCCCAGTACACCGCCGCCGCGATGAGCAGCGCCTCGAGGCTGGAGAGCTCGCGACGCCCAATGGTGGATGCCCGCCACAGCAGCTCCTGGACACCGAGGACGTAAACCAGCGAGCTGTCCTTGATCATCGACACGAAGTCGTTGCCGATGGCCGGCGTCACGATCCGGAAGGCCTGGGGCAGGACGATCCGTCGCATGATCAGGCCCTCGGGCATGCCGAGCGCCTGCGCCGCCTCCCGCTGGCCCTTGGGCACGGCCTGGATGCCGGCCCGGAAGACCTCGGTCATGTACGCGCCGTAGTTGAACGCGAGGGCGAAGATGCCACCCACGATCACCGGCAGCACGATCCCGAGCTGAGGCAGCGCGAGGTAGACGAAGAAGATCTGGACCAACAGCGGCGTGCCCCGCACGAGCGATACGTAGAGCGACGCGATCCCGTTGAAGATCGGGTTTCGTGACAGCCGACCGAGGGCGCCGACGAGCGCGAGGCCGGTAGCGAACGTGATTGACGTCAGCGAGATCACGATCGTGATCCCCGCGCCGCCGATGATGTACGGACCGGCGGACGTGATGAAGTCGGTGTCGATGTTCCCGGTCGCATACAGCAGTGCGAGCAGGGCGCCGACAAGGGCGAACCAGGTGAACCAGAACCAGAGCCGGAACGTCAGTTTGCGACGGCTGTTCGCCGCCTTGACCTGCTCGAGGATTGGCGCCGGGGCTGATACCGGCGGGGCAGCGGCGGTCAT
>DASYGU010000165.1:0-2432 GCA_035999355.1 Candidatus Limnocylindria bacterium
CGAGATCTTCGGCTTCCTCGGTCCGAACGGGGCGGGTAAGACGACGACCATCAACATGCTCTGCACCCTCCTCAGCCCGACCGCCGGGTCCGCCAAGGTCAACGGCTTTGACGTGCGCCACGAGCGAAGCGAGGTCCGCCGCTCCATCGGTCTCGTCTTCCAGCAGACCACCCTGGACGAGTACCTGAGCGCCGAGCAGAACCTCCGCTTCCACGCCCATGCGTACGGCATCCCGGCCGAGGTGCGCGAGCAGCGGATGACCGAGCTCCTGAACATCGTCGACCTCGCCGACCGCCGGAAGGGCTCGGTCCGGACCTACTCGGGCGGCATGAAGCGGCGGCTCGAGATTGCCCGTGGCCTGCTTCACCATCCCAAGGTCCTGTTCCTCGACGAGCCGACCCTCGGACTGGACCCCCAGACCCGGCGTCTCATCTGGGACTACCTGCTCGCGCTCCGCGACAAGGAGGGGCTGACCATCTTCCTGACCACCCACTACATGGACGAGGCCGAACATTCGGATCGGATCGCGGTCATCGACCACGGCCTGATCGCGGGGCTCGACACGCCCAACGGCCTCAAGCGCTCGGTCGGGGGCGACCTCGTGACCATCGCGGCACCCGACAACCAGGCCGCAGCGATCGAGATCACTGACCGATACGGCGCGGAGGCCGCGGTCCGCGACGGGACGGTCAGCTTCAGCGTGTCGAACGGGGCCAATTTCCTGCCCGACTTCGTGCGGACCTTCAGCCAGCCGCTCCAGTCGGTCACCGTGCGCGAGCCGACTCTCGACGACGTGTTCCTGCACCTGACCGGCCGCGAGATCCGCGACTCGGAGCTTGACTCCCAGGAGCAGCTGGTGGCGGGCATGGCCCGCCGCTTCGGCCGCGGATGAGGATGAATCGATGACCGAAGTCTGGCGCGGAACCTGGGTCGTCGGCTATCGCGAGCTGCTCCGGTTCGTGAACGAGCGGTCGCGGATGATCGGGTCCTTTGCCCAGCCGCTGATCTTCCTTGTCATTTTCGGGGCCGGCTTCGGCAACCTCATCGGCTCGGTCGCCCCCGGCGTCGACTTCATCCAGTTCATGTACCCCGGCATCATCGCCATGGGGGTCCTGACCACGTCCCTGTTCGCGGGCGTGTCGGTCGTGTGGGACCGCGAGTTCGGGTTCCTCCGCGAGCTGCTGGTCGCTCCCATCGGCCGGACCGGGATCGTGCTCGGCAAGGCAGCAGGGGCCGCCGTGGTGGCGCTCCTCCAGGTGGCGCTCATGCTCCTCATCGCGCCCATTGTGGGCGTGGACCTGGACGTCGGGATCATCGTCCTCCTGGTCCCGATCGTGTTCATCCTGTCCATCGCGCTGTCCGGGCTGGGCCTCCTGGTCGCGAGCTACATGCGCTCCCAGCAGGGCTTCCAGCTGCTCATCCAGCTCCTGATCTTCCCGCTCATCTTCCTGGCGGGGGTCTTCTTCCCGATCAACCAGGCACCCGAGTGGCTCCAGGTCATCAGCAAGTTCAACCCACTCACCTATGGCGTGGACGCCATCCGCCAGGTCTTCCTGGGCTCCGATGCCGGGCCGCGGGTCGGCGTCACCGTGCTGGGCCATGTCATGACCCTGGGTGAAGAGGTCCTGATCATCGGCGCCTTCGCCGTCGTCCTCATCACCGCCGCCGCCTGGTCCTTCAACCGCCAGGAGTAGCCGCTCGGAGTAGGCTCTGGGCGTGAACCACGAACCGCTTCGCGAACCCGATCCGTTTCCGCGCGATCGATTCACGGCCATGCTCCGGCGCATGCCGCGCTACGGCCGGCTGGCCTGGAACCTCAGCCGCCATCCGAAGGTCACCGGCAAACGGCGCGCGGCCCTGATCGCCGCTGCGGTGTACCTGGTTTCCCCCATCGACCTCGTGCCGGGGTTCATCCCGGTCGCCGGCCAGCTGGACGATGCGGCCGCGATCCTGATCGCCATCGGCGTCGCCCTGCGCAGCATGCAGCCGGCCGAGCGGGCCACCGTCCTTGCCGAGGCCGGGGTCGAGGCCGCGGACATCGATGAGGATCTCCGCACCATCCGCGACGTGTACGCGTGGATGGCGCGCAAGGGGGTTCGCCTGGGCGCGCGTGCAACACGCCTCGCCGCGAGAGCCGTGACCGGCGTGGTCTCCGGCATCCGGGGGCGCTTGCGGGGTCGAGGAAAACCGGGGGCGGACGGAGCCTAGGGAACGATCCCCAGCTCGTCGAGCGAGGCGTCCAGCTCGGCGGGGTCGCGGTACACCCGGAACGCTCCGGCCTGGGTCAGCTCATCCTCCCCGTAGCCGCCCGTCAGCAGCCCCACCGACAGCATTCCCGCCCGCCGGGCGGCGAGCAGGTCCCAGACCGCGTCGCCGACCACCGTCACGTCGCGGATCTCGACCTCCATCCTTTCCTGGCAGGCGAGGAACAG
>DASYGU010000170.1:0-2344 GCA_035999355.1 Candidatus Limnocylindria bacterium
CGCAGCCGGCCTGGCTCGAGATGCAGATCGTGGTCCGCGCCGCCGATGCGCCTCGCCCCGGGTAGCGCATGAAGACCGACTCGATCCGCTGTCCGTCGGCCAGCTCGTGGAGCGCCTTTTCGGTGAGCGACTGGTCTGTGCCGGTGACGTGCGTGTCGCCGATGCTCGAGAAGCGGAAGGCGTCGGACAGGGTCGTCCGCAGTCGCTTTGGCAGATCGGTCAGTGCCTCGAAGTCGGTGGCGCGGCCGGCCGCAACACCTGCCATCACCTGGCGGGCTCGGTAGGCGGGTTCACCATGGTCGCCGAACCAGGCGACCAGCTCATCGGTCGCGACCTCGCTGATGGCCGGCAGCGGCCCAGCGGGGTGGTCAGTCACGGCGACCCATGACCAGGCTGAAGTAGTACAGGAACTGGAGGAGCGCGGTCAGCGCGGCGGCAACGTAGGTCCATGCGGCGGCCTTGAGCACCGCGCGGGCGCCATCCTGTCGCTCGCCCACCATGCCGAGTCCTTCGACGAAGGCGAGAGCCTTGCCACTGGCGCCGATCTCGACCGGCAGGGTGATCAGGGTGAACGCGAACGCGGCCGCGAAGCCGATGAGGCCGACGATCGCCAAGCCGGTCAGCTGGAGGAGGATGCCGGCGATGATCAGCCACGGCGCGATCGACGAGCCGAAGCTGGCCACCGGCACGATGACCGAGCGAGCGGTCAGCCACGGGTCGCGCTGCCGATCCTGGAGCGCGTGCCCCACTTCGTGGGCGATCACCGCCGCCGCGGCCACCGACAGCTGCGGCCCGCCACCGGTCCCGGTGCTGGCCACCGTCTGGCTGACGCGAAGGGTCTTCGATCGCGGGTCGTAATGGTCGGTGAGTGCGCCGGGGGTGGGCTCGATCTGGACGTTGGTGAGGTCCTGCCGATCGAGGAGGCGGCGTGCGAAGTCGTACGCGCTCAGATCGATGCCCGAATCGACCTTCGACCAGCGGGCATACGTCGACCGCACGCGCCAGGCGGCGAAGCCGCTGATCGCGAGCATGACGACCACCAGAACGAGATACAGGGGGTCGAAGAACATCGTCAGGTGCCACCTCCAGGCACCGCGGCCGAGTATAGGACAAGCCGACGCCGGGCCAGAAATCGCCCTATGTCAGTCCGGCGGCGCGTCCCCGCCGAGCAGCACGTGGTCCCGGCTCAGCCCGTTCCGCCAGGCGTCGGCCGCCATCGGCGGGCGTCCCTCGGGCTGGACGATGTCGAGCGCCAATGCGCCAAGTCCGCAGGCCACGACCGGCGGTCCGGGCATCAGCGATCCAATGGGCAGGCCCGGCAGGCCGGGCAGTGGGTGCGCCCGTCGGATGTGGAGGCGCCGACCGTCGAGCGTGGTCCACGCTCCTGGCCAGGGCTGGAGAGCGCGCACCTGGCGGTCGATCTGCTCCGCGCTGGTCGCCCACGGGATCCAGCCGTCGGCGCGGGTGAACGACGGTCGATAGGTGGCTTCCGCTTCGTCCTGGGGGACCGGCTCCAACTCGTTCCGAGCCCAGGCGTCCAGGACCGCCGGCACGACGTCCGCCGCGAGCGCCCCGAGCTGGGCCTCGAGCTGCGGCGCCTCCTCCCGTCCGGTCAGCGGCACCCGCCACTGCCCGACGATCGGCCCGGCGTCGAGCTGCGGGACCATGATCATCAGGCTCACGCCCCCCACGTCGTCGCCGGACAGGATGGTGGCGGCCACCGGCGCGGCGCCGCGGTGGCGCGGAAGGAGCGACGGGTGGACGTTCAGCGGCGGTCGCGGAGCGAGGTCCAGCAGGTCGCGCGGGACCAGCTCCCCGTAGGCCGCGAGCAGAAGGCCGTCCGGACGGAAGTCGGTGATCGCCTGACGCGCCTGGTCGGATCGAAGTCCGGTTGGGGTGAGGAGCGCGAGGTCGAGCCCGCGGGCGGTCTCGGCAATCGGTGATGCCCGGTCATGGAGGCCCCGTCCTGCCGGGCGGTCCGGTCGGCTGACGACGAGGAGGTCGCTCGCCAGCGCAGGCAGGCGTTCGAGGAGTGGGAGGCCGAACGCGCCGCTGCCGAGGAAGGCGATTCGGCCCAGCACTAGATCCCGGCCGCCGCCTCTTCCCGCACCTCGTCCGAGGCCTCGCTGACGCGGACGAGCTCCTCGAGCGACTCGAGGTAGTCGATGTACAGGACGCCGTTCAGGTGATCGATCTCGTGCTGGAGCGCCCGCGCGAAGAGCTCATCGCCCTTCACCCGGAACTCGCGCCCGTTCCGGTCGCGGGCCTGGACGGTCACCTTTTCCGAGCGCTCGACCTCGGCCACGAAGCCCGGGATCGAGAGGCACCCTTCCCAGTCGACCGT
>DASYGU010000175.1:0-3617 GCA_035999355.1 Candidatus Limnocylindria bacterium
CGGGCAGGTCCAGGATCTTTCGCAGCTCGGCGATGACCTTCCGTTCCTCACCCGTCCAGCCATCGTCGAACAGGCGGTCGATCTGGGGCACGACCGAGTCGGCGATTCGTCCGTGGAACGGCGACTCGGCGGCTGCCTCGCGCGTGTCGGTGGCGCGCTCGGCGACGAAGGCATCCACGCCCGCCCGTCCCGCCCCGCTGACGGCCTGGTACGAGGCCAGGTCCACCGACTCGAGCCCGGCCAGGTCGCGGATGGGGGCGAGGGCTACGACCGCCGCCGCAGTCGTGCAGTTCGGGTTGGCCACCAGCCGCCCGCCGTAGCCGGCCAGCACGGCACCGTTGGCCTCGGGCACGACCAGTGGCACGGCGGGGTCGAGGCGGTACGCGCTCGAGTTGTCGACCACCAGCGGGACGGTCCGGGCCGGGCCCTCGACCAGTGAGCGCGATGTATCGCCGTCGGTGGCCAGGAAGAGCACATCGAGGCCATCGGCCGCGCCATCGTCCATCACCCCGACCGGCAGATCGGTTCCGTCGTAGGCGACCGCCCCGACATCGGTCCCGAAGGCGCGCAGCGATCCGGCAGGCAGCCCCGCATCGGCCAGGATGGACAGGAAGACGCCGCCCACCATACCGCGGGCGCCGGCGACGCCGACCACCGGCCAATCAGACACGAACCGGGCTCCCGGCGGGCCGCTGGCCAAGGATCGGACGCTCGCCCCGTGCGAGCCGGGCCAGATCGGCGTACACCGCGCCGGCCGTCGGAGGACCGCCTGCTCCCGGGCCACGGATCGTGAGCGGTCCAGCGGCATCGCTGTGGATCTCGAGCACGCACTCGATGCCCGAGGCGCCGGCCAGCGGGTCGTTGGCGGGCAGGACCGTGGGGCTCACCCGGAGGCTGCCAGGCGTGGCATCGGCCACGAGTCGTACCGTCGAGCCGGGGGCGACCGCCACGTCGCGGATGCCGCGGGTCTCGACCTCGTGCTCGGGGATCCAGGTGCTCCACGCCACCCAGGCCAGGATCGCGAGCTTCTGCGCCGCGTCGCGTCCGTCCACGTCGAACGAGGGATCCGCCTCGGCGTAGCCGGCCGACTGCGCCTCGCCCAGGGCGTCGCGGTAGGTCTGGCCGTCGGCCATGGCCGACAGGATGAACGTGGTGGTGGCGTTGAGGAGGCCGCGAAGGTGGGTCACGCGGCCGGATGCGGCGAGGTGCTCGGTGACCTCCAGCATCGGGGTCCCACCCCCCACCGAGGCAGAGGCCAGCAGGGCCGCGTCGTGGAGGAGGGCCATGTCCGCCAGCTCGGCGCCGTGGGCGGCGAGCAGCGCCTTGTTGGCGGTCACGTACGGCAGGCCCGCTTCGAGCGCCTGCTCGGCCCAGCGACGCGGCTCGGTCACGCTGCCCGCCAGCTCGACCAGGGCATCGATCTCGTCCATCGGTCCCGGCTCGCCGGACACCGGCACGCCCTCGGGAAGGGGCACGCCACGCTCGCGGCGCGGCTCCCGCACCGCGACCCACGAGATGGCGATGGGCAGCGGCCCACGCTCGATGAGCTCACCCAGCGCAGAGCCCACCGTCCCCCAGCCCACCAGGCCGATGCGGAGCGGCTCCATGCGACCCACGGTATCCTGCGCGGGCCATGGGCGCCACCGAGACGATCGACCTGTTCCTCGAGCTGATCAACGAAGACCAGCGCGAGCGTGCCGTCGACCTGTTCGCCGAGAACGCGATCATGGGCATCTCCACCCCTGGCTCCGACGAGCGGACCAATCTGCGCGGCCGCGACCGCGTGGGCGGCTGGTTCATCCGGGCCGGCGACGGCTTCCGGATGTACGTGAACGACAGCCGCAACATGGGCGCCTCGCTCATCGCCGACGTGACCGTCATCCGGCCGGGCATCGACCCGCTCCACGTGGAGGCCAACTTCCGGGTGGAGAACGGGGAGATCGTCAGCCTCTTCCTCCAACCCAACTGAGGCGCGGCGGCTAGGGGAACAAGTCCCGGCCGCGGTCCATGACCAGCGGTCGGGCACCGGGGTCATCGGCCGCCGGGTGGGCATACCGATAGCCCCGGATCACCACCACCGGCCGGCCTGACGCCTTGCCCGCCGCCAGCTCGGCGGCCGATGCCATCTCGTCCGCGACCGCGATCACCGTCGCGTGGAGCTCGCGGCCGTCGGCGTCCGGCGTTCCTCGCATGTCGGCCAGGACGTCGATCCCGGCCGCGCCGATGGTCACGTCCGTGATCCCGTCCCGCCACGGCCGGCCGAACGAGTCGGTGACCAGCACGGCCGGGTGCGCGCCGCTGACCTCGCCCACCCGTTGCCGGATCCGCCGCGCGGACGCATCCGGGTCCTCCGGGAGCAGCGTTGCCCGCTCCCCGGTTTCGATCCCCGTGTTCGAGACGTCAACCCCCGCGTTCGCGCACACGAACCCGTGACGCGTCCGGCTGATGATCAGCCCCCCGTCTGCCCAGCGAATGACCTCGGCCGATTCGCGGAGGACGAGCTCCACCTGCCGCGCGTCGCGGTCCCAGCGCTCGGCCCAGTCCCGGGCCTCGTCACCGGGCTCGACTGACGCGAGGTCCACGACCCGGCCCTCGGCCTTGGACACGACCTTCTGGGTCACGACCAGGACGTCGTCATCGGTCAGGCCGATCCCGGCGGCGTCCACTGCCGCCGCAACGAGCGCCCCCAGGTCATCGCCCGGCGAGACCTCGGGCAACCCATCGATGGCATGGATCTCGACCGGGCTCACGCCGCGAACCCTCGGGCCACCCAGGCGGCCAGGTCGGCGGGCGTGTCCACGTCGAACGCAAGCCCTGGCCGCTCGATCACGACCGCATGCGCCCCGGCCCGTATGGCGGATCCGCGGTGAGCCGCGAAGCTTCCGACCCCGAACTGAAATGCGATGACGTCCGGTGGCGACTGGGCGAGCCCGTTGGTCCCGGCCTCGAGCGCGTCGGGGGCGATGGCCACGGTCCGTCCTGCCCCGCCAACCGCATCGATCAACGCGGCCATGTCCTCGCGGGTCAGCTCGGGAAGATCGCCGTGGATGACGGCCAGCACGGTCACCCCGTCCTCGATGGCCTCGGTCCGCGCCTCGCGAAGCCCGGAGTTCAACCCCAGCCCGTGCTGGACGGCGAGCCTGGCGCCATTCGCGACCACGAGCTCCTCGAGCGCCGCCTCGGGTGAGATGACCACAACCTCGTGCCCCGTTCCCACGGCCGCCTCGAGGACGTGACGCAGCAGCCGTTCGGCCACCGCAGAGCGTTCGGCCGGCTCGAGCACGCCGGCCAGGCGGGTCTTGGCGTGCTCCAGCCCGCGGTGTGGAACGATGATCCGGGTGCTCACCGCGGCAGCCTAGCGCGCCGGCGACTCCAGCAGGAAGCGGGCCAGGCCGGCTCGGTCGGCATCGGTCTCCATGACCGTTTGGGCCACGACGGCGCCCATCCCCAGCGCGGTGACCTCGGCCGCAAGCCCGGCATCGGCTTCGTCCAGGACGTAGCGATCCAGCAGGCCCTCGTACAGCCGCGCGACGCCGGTGGCGCTCACGTCGTGGCCGAGCGAGGCCAGCATCCGGTCGGTCGGCCCCTTCAGGGCACGGCCGGCGACGATGGGACTG